>JAUXST010000423.1 GCA_030679805.1 Reyranella sp.
CCAGGGCGTGCGCGATGTGGCGTTCAGTACTGCACCCGCGCCGTCAACGCGCCGTCGACGATGAAGTTGACGCCGCTGATGAACGAGGCAGGCATGCCGGCGAGGAAGACGACGGCGGCAGCTACCTCCTGGGGCGTGCCCATGCGGCCCATCGGGTTACGCGCCAACATGCGCTTGTATCGCTCGGCGCCGGCGTCGCGCTGGCGCCCCCAGGTGTTGCCATCCTCGAGAATCGTGCCGGGGGAAACCATGTTCACGCGCACGCCCTTCGGCGCCACCTCGATGGCGATCGATTTCACCATCGGCACCAGCGCCGCCTTCACCGAACGGTAGGGTTGGGTCGGCCCGGCGATTTCGACCAGGGAGGTCGTACCGATGATCGTGAGCGTGGCGCCCTTGCCGCGGGCCTCGAGATGCGGCCGGACATGAAGCACCGCGTTCACCGTGGCGACCAGGTCGATCTCGATCGCCTTGCGCCAGCCGTCGGGCGTGTTCTCCGTACCCAGCGCGCTGACATTGGCCACGAAATGATCGATGCCACCGTCGTTTGCGTGGCCGTCGATCCAGGCCTTCAGCGCCGCGTCATTGGTGACATCCAGCGCCGCGCCGGCGACCCGACCCTGCTTGCCCTGCCAATCCTTTTCACGTTCCTGGACCAGCGCCGCGTCGCGCGCGCAGAAGCCCACGACGGCGCCTTCGGCCAGGAAGGCATCGACGATGGCGCGGCCGATGCTCTTGGTTCCACCGGTGACCAGAACGCGTTTGCCTTTGAGACCGAGGTCCATGTTTCCTCCGAGCACGTTGCCTGCCTATAAGGCGGGCATGAGACAAGGGAGCGGTGGCGATGTCCAAGCGATTCGACCTTAGCGGCAAGGTGGCATTGGTTACCGGAGCCTCCTCCGGACTCGGCGCACATTTCGCACGCTGCCTGGCCGGCGCCGGTGCCGCCGTCGTCCTCGCCGCCCGCCGCGCCGATCGGCTCGCGTCTCTTCAGGCGGAACTAAGCCGGCAAGGGGCAACAGCCTCGGCCGTCGATCTCGATGTGCAGTCGGGTGCGTCCATTGGCGCTGCTCTGGATGCCGCGGGACCGCTCGACATCGTGGTCAACAACGCCGGCATTTCCATCGTCAAGCCTGCGCTCGACATGCCGGAGGAGGATTGGGACGCCGTCGTCGACACCAATCTGCGTGGCGCCTGGCTGGTCGCACAGGGCGCGGCCAAGCGCTGGGTCGCCGACAAGCGGCCAGGCGTGATCGTCAATATCGCGTCGATTCTCGGCCTGCGCACCATCGGGCAGGTGGCGCCTTACAATGCGTCGAAGGCAGGCCTCATTCATCTGACGCGCGCACTCGCGATGGAATGGGCACGCCACGACATCCGAGTGAATGCGATCTGCCCCGGCTATATCGAAACCGAAATGAACGGCCCGTTCTGGAAAACCCCGGGTGGCCAGCGCCTGATCGAACGCATCCCGCAACGGCGCATCGGCCAGCCCGAGCATCTCGACGGTGCCTTGTTGCTGCTGGCCTCCGAGGCCGGCGCCTTCATGACCGGTAGCGTGATCACGGTCGATGGCGGCCACACCGTGAATTCGCTTTAGGCACCCAATCTCAAATTTGCAGGTTTTACAGGTTTCTGCTATATTTTTGGCTACACTGGGGAAGCTCAGTATCGACGCCCGACGGAGAGATCCGCCGGGCGTTTTTGTGGTCCACTTCCGACTCCTTCGGCGGACAGCAGCGGCACTCCCATCCCGGCAACGGGCGGGCCTCGGTGGCACACTTCGTCGGGGGCCGATTGCCGTGGCCCCTCAAGGGCTTGGCCGCGGTTCGTGGCACAGGCAGCGGGACACCGCGTGGCACAACGAGCTGTGCCAAAAATCGGGCGCTTACCAACCGTTGATGCGGTCGTAAACGTCGACCACGGTGCGGCCGCCATCCAAGTCGCCGTCGACGACGTAGTAGCGGTCGTAGGCGGCGGCCGTGATGCAGGCATGATTGGGCAGGATGCGGACTCGCGAGCCGACCGGCAGGTCGCCGTAGGGCAGGGGCTTGTCCGAGCCGACAAACCCATGCTCCTGGGAACAGTCGACGACAGCGATGCCATTCGCCGCCGCACCGGCGATCGTGCCGAAGCCGACCTTGGGCTGGAACTCCTGGGCGCTGATGTCCTTGGACAGCGCCAGGGCGCCGGCATCGACCAGGAGCTGGTTGCGGTGCGGATAGTGCCCGATCACCGAGGCCAGCACCGAGAGCGCAAGATCGCCGGCGCCGCAGGATCCGATGAATTCCTGGTCGAGGTCGTTGAAGACATAGACGCCCGGCCGCATCTCGGTGATGCCGGTGAAATCGGCGGAGTGCATGGCGGTCGGCGTCGAGCCGGCCGACACGATCGGGCAGGGGATGCCAGCCGCCCTCAGCGCCTCGGCCGCGCCCACGATCGCGCGACGCTCCTGCTCGGCGACCGCCGCAATCCCTTCCGGCGTGCTCTGATGATAGGAATGGCCGGCGTGGGTCATCACTCCGGCCAGTTCGACGCCGGGTGCTGCGTGCAGGAGGCGGGCAATGTCGAGCAGTCCCGGCATCTCAGGGAAGGGCAGGCCGGCCCGACCGGCACCGCTGTCGATCTCGATGAACACGGAGAACGTGTCGCCATCCCTGGCAGCGGCAGCGACGGCCTTCGCGACGGCGAGATTGTCCGTGACCATGCGCAAATTGACGCCTCGGCGGCGCAGTTCGGTGATGGCCGGCAGCTTCGCCGGCACGATGCCGACACCGTAGAGAATGTCCTTGAAGCCGCCGCCGGCGAAGTAGCGGGCTTCGGCCAGGGTCGACACCGTGATGCGGCCGTCATGGCCCTCGACGGCCATGCGGCCGACTTGAATGGACTTTGCGGTCTTGAGATGAGGGCGCAGCATCACGCCGGCATTTCGCAGGCGGTCGCTCATGCGCTTGAGGTTGCGGCTGAGGATCGCCCGGTCGAGAATGAGCGAGGGCGTCGGCAGTTCGTCGATGGTCTGGATGGACATGGTGACGAACCTAGCATGCCGATCGAAAACGAGCGCAAATTTGTCCTCGACGAGGACGGCGAGCTGGAAGCCCGGTTGGCGAAGACGCCCGGCGTGGCGCGCAACTTCCTGCGCCAAGCCTATCTCGACGCGTCGGGCCTGCGCATTCGCTCGATCGAGGCCGACGACAAGACAGACTATCTCTTCACCTACAAACGCACGATCGACGGTCAGGTCGTCGAGATCGAGACCGGCCTCAGCGCCATCGACTTCAAGCGGCTGTGGACCCAACGCAGGGAGACCCTGCAAAAAGTCCGCTACTCGTGGAATGAGGGCCATTTTCATTGGGATGTCGATTTCTTCAAGCGTGATGACGGCTCGACCTACTTCGCCATGGCGGAGGTCGAGATGCCCGAGGAAGACACCGAACCCCCACCGCTTCCGGCGTGCCTATCGGCTCATCTGCTCGGGACTGCGCCGGCCGGCGACCAGAGATTCACCTCCAAGCGGCTGGCCGACCAGGCTCACGCCACGGCGCTGCTCGCTGACATAAGCCGCAAGGGATGCATCGAATGAAGATCGCGCGCATCGACAGCCATTCAATCAAGGTGCCCTTCACCTTCGGGGGCAGCCATAAAGGCGAAGGCCTGCGCACCTGGACGACCAACAACATCCTGCTGGTGCGGGTCGAGACCGACACCGGTCTGGTCGGCTGGGGCGAGGCCTTCTGCTACGGCTGTACCGATGCGGTGAAGGCCGCCCTCCACAACATGGTGGCGCCGCTGGCGATCGGCCAGGACGCGCGCGACATTGCAGGCCTTTCCTACGACCTGCAGCAGAAGCTGCACCTGTTCGGCCGCCACGGCCTCACCATCTTTGCCCTGTCGGGCCTCGACATCGCACTGTGGGACATCGCCGGCAAGGCGGCCAATCTGCCGCTCTATCGTCTGCTGGGCGGCGCGCGCCGCGACGGCCTGCCGGCCTACGCCAGCCTGCTGAAGTACCGTGATCCGGAGAAGGTCGCGGCGCGGACCGCGCAAGCGGTCGCCGAAGGCTACCGCCACATCAAGTTGCACGAGACCGAGGAGGCCGAGGTGCGCGTAGCCCGCGAAGCAGCGGGCGCGGGTGTCGCGATCATGGTCGATACCAACTGCCCGTGGACGCCCGAGCAGGCCCGCCACATGACCCTGAAGCTGCGCCCGTACGATCTCTTCTGGCTGGAGGAGCCCATCTTCCCGCCCGAGGACTTTCCCGCGATCGCCAGGCTGCGCGCCGGCACGGGCGTTGCCATGGCGGCCGGCGAAAATCTCTGCACGTCCTTCCAGTTCCGCGACATGCTCGCAGCCGGTGCCGTCGACTACGCCCAGCCCAGCGTCACCAAGGTGGGCGGCATCACCGAGTTCCTGAAGGTGGCGACGCTCTGTGATGCCGCGGGCGTCACCCTGATGCCGCACTCACCCTATTTCGGGCCGGGCTTTCTCGCGACCCTGCATCTGCTGGCGGCGCGCGGCACACCGGGCGGCATGGTCGAGCGCTACCACATGGACCTGGAGGCAAGCCTCTACGGTGAACTCATTACGCCAAAAGACGGCAGCTTCGCGCTGCCGACTGGCCCAGGGCTAGGATGCGATCCCGACCCCGATGTGATCAAGACTTACGGGGCCTGATCCGCGGCACCTGGACCAGCGGCCACGGATCGGGGAGCTGGCCGACGGGGCAGTCGATCAGCATCGGACCGCCCTTGGCGATGCCGCGCGAGATTGCGGTCCCCAGTTCCTCCGCCGACTTCACCCGCACGGCGTCGAGCCCGAAGCTCTCTGCCAGCTTGACGAAATCGGGGTTGCGAAGGTCGCTGGCGATCGTGCGGTTGTTGAACGCCTGCTGCTGGATGCGGCGGACGTTGCCGTAGGCGCCGTCGCTGAACACGACGGCCACGACGCCGATGCCGTGCTGCGCGGCCGTTGCCATCTCCATCGCGGTGAACAGGAAGCCGCCGTCACCGCTGATCGACACCACCGGCGTGTCGGGCTTGGCGCTCTTGGCGCCGAGCGACGTGGCGTATCCCCAACCCAGTGTGCCCTGGTAGCCGGGCGAGAGGAACGTGCGGGGCTTGTAGGTCGGATAGGCGAGGCGGGCGGCGTAGCCCATCTGGGTCAGCTCATCGACCAGGATGCCGTCTTCCGGCAACGCCTTGCGGATGGCGTCGAGGTAGCCGACCTGCGGCGCCAGCGTCTCGCGAATCCGCTTCGAGGCGGCGGCCTTGGTATCGGCCACGGCCTCGGCGCGACCGTTCCGCTTGGCATTGTGCTTGTCCAGGCGATTGGCCAGCGCCCGCAGCGTTGCGGTCGCATCGCCCACGATGCCGATCTCGGGCTTGCGTTGGCGGTCGAGCTCCTCGCTGTCGACATCGATGCGAATGATCTTGAGCGAATCGTCGAGGCCCCAGTTCTGCTGCTGCGGCTGCAGGCGCGTCCCCACGGCCAGCACGACGTCGGCCTCGCCCCAGAAGCGATAGCCGGCCGGCATGGTGACCGAGAGCTTGTGTCGCCCGTCGATCACGCCCTGGCCCATGCGTCCGGTCATGACCGGCGCGTCGAGCATTTCGGCGATCAGGCGGACGAACTCGCCGGCACCCTGCGCGCCGCCACCGACCACGATCATCGGATGTTTCGCGGCCCCCAAGAGCTTCGCCGCGCGCTCGACCGCCTCGTCGTCGACCGGGCAGGGGTCGGCCTGGGCAGGTGTCGCGATCAATTCCACCGGGCCACGCCGCGCCCAGGTGTCCATGGCGCACTCGAGGCCGACGGGACGCTGCCGGCCCGACAGCAGACGGCGGAACGCCTCGTTGATCATGCCGGGGGCTTCAGCCGGGGAGCGGAGCCGATCGGCCCATTTGGTGAGGCCGCGCATGATCGCGAGCTGATCGGGCAATTCGTGCAGCAGGCCGACGTTGCGGCCGATCATGGCCTGCTGGATCTGGCCCGTGAGCGCCAACACCGGCGCATTGACGGCGTAGGCCGTCGACAGGGCCGCGGTCGTATTCAGGAAACCGGGCCCGGGCACGACGACATAGGCGGAAGGCCCGCCGGTCGCCATGGCGTGACCCAACGCCATGTAGGCGCAGGCCTGCTCGTGTCGCGCATGGATCGGGCGGATCGCATTGGTGCGGTCGTACAGGGCGTCGAAGAACGGATCGTTCTGGACGCCCGGCAGACAATAGATCGTGTCGATGCCGTTCACTTCCAGCATCGACACGACGGCCTGAGCGGTGTTGAGTATTTGCATCCGCCTAGTCTACACGCGCGCCGGACTTGCGGATAATCGGCGCGAGCCGGGCTTCCTCGGCGTCGCGATAGGCCAGCGTGTCCGCCGGCGATTGCCACCAGGCCGTTGCGCCGAGGTCCTGAAACTTCGCTTTCAGGTCGTCGCTCTCCAGCGCCTTCTTGGAAAACTCCGACAGTCGCGTCACCACGTTGGGCGGCAACTTCGCCGGGCCAGTCAGGGTCGTCCATGAGACGATGTCGAAGCCGACCAGCGTTTCGGAGATCGCGGGAACGTCGGGCGCGACGGGTGTGCGCTTGGCCGACGTGACCGCAATCGGCCGTACTTTGCCGGCGCGGACCTGGGCAAGGGAGCCGGGGATATTGTCGAAGATCATATGAACCTGGCCGGCCAGAAGATCCTGCATCGCCGGAGCCGCGCCTCGGTAGGGCACATGCAGCATGTCGACGTCGGCTAGAATCTTGAAGAGTTCACCCGAGAGGTGAAGCGTCGTGCCCGAACCAGCCGAGGCGTAGGAGTACTTCCCGGGATTCTTCTTCAAGAGCGCGATGAGTTCCGGGACGTCCTTTACCGGTACGTCGAGATTGACCACCAGCATGTTGGGCAGCCACCACATTGTGGTGACGAAGGTGAAGTCCGTGCGCGAGTTGAACGGCAGTTTGGCATAGAGCGTTGGCGCGATGGCGTGGCTGGCAATGCCGCCCAGGCCGAGCGTGTAGCCGTCCGGTGCGGACTGGGCGAGCGCGTCCATGCCGACATTGCCACCGGAACCGCCCTTGTTTTCGACGATCCATTGCTGGCCGGAAAGCTCGGACATCTTGGCGCAGAAAATCCGGGAAAGCGTGTCAGTGGCGCCACCTGCCGGGAAGGGGTTGATGTAGCGCACGGGCTTGTTGGGGTAGGCCCCTTGTGCCCGCACGATCGTCGGCGCGGCAACGACGCCGGCCAACCCCGCCACCACAGTCCGACGCCCGATGACCTGCTTTGCAAATCCCATTCTTTCCTCCAGTTTTTCATTCGCCGTGAAATTGCCACGCCTCGGCGCATTCTTTGCCCCGGCGTGCGGCGTTACGCCATCAATTAGCCAGGTAAATTGCAGATGGGCCCTTGCTTTGGCGCTTGAAAAGTCGCCCAAATAGGTAATATCACTCGCGCTGCAGAATTGGGGAGCTTTTGTCAGATAGGCGAGGGGACATAGTGCCGTGTATCAAGGTCTTTGTTGTGACGATCCGGATACGTCGCTTTGCCTGCGCCGTGGCCGCAGGCGTTGCTGCGATCGGCCTGGTCGGCTCGTGGGCGACCGCGTTCGCGCAGCAAAAGCCCAAGGATGACAAGCCTCCAGTAGAACTCACCTTTCAGCAGTACGCCGACATCTGCCAGGGTTTCACGGGGGCAATCGCGCCGGAAAAAGTGATCGCGTGCACCGAAGCGATCAAGTCGGGAAAGCTGACGGGCGGAGAGCTTGCGCTCGTCTATCTCAATCGTGGTCTCTCCGACGAAGGCAAGGGAAGCGAAGCGCGCTCGAAGGCGGACTACAAGGCGGCAATCCGGATCATAACAGACGCGATCAATGCCTCGCCGACGAACGCCTACCTCTACATCCAGCGCGGCTCGATCTACCAAAGCATCGGCGAGGCCGACCGCGCGATCATCGACTACAGCGACGCTATCCGCCTGGCGCCGAATCAAACCTATCCGCTGATCAATCGAGCGATCGTCCTCTACACGCGAAAAGACAACAACGAGGGCGCGATCGCCGACCTGACCGCCGCGCTGCGCCTCAACTCCAAGGAGATCAGCGCCTGGGTCAATCGCGGCATCGTCTACCGGAAGAAGGGCGACTTTGCCCGGGCGATCCCCGACTTCGACGAGGCCATCAGGCTTCTGCCGCCGAAAATCGAACCGGTCCAGACGAAGTTGGTGTCGGATGCGGCGTCCAGCCCAACCGGCAAGGCGACCCAGGAAGCCAACCGGATTGCCCTGCTTGCCGCGTTTTCCCATCTTCAGCGCGGCATGGCGTACTATGACCTCAACGAATACGACAAGGCGATTGCCGATTTCAGCGAATCAATTCGGCTCAACCCGCTCAATGCCGCGCCATGGGCGAGCCGCGGCTGGGCCTATATACGCAAGGAGGACCTGAAACAGGCGATCAGCGACTTCTCCGAGTCCATTCGCGCAGCACCGGGTATGGCGTCCGCCTATATGCAAAGGGGTATCGCCTATCACCGCTCGGGCGACTCCGACGAGGCAATCGCCGACTATACGAAGGCGCACGAACTCACCCCCAAGGACCCTCTGCCGCTCGTAAATCGTGGAATCGTCTACTACACGAAGAAGGGCAAGTATGACGACGCGATCGCCGATTTCGACGAGGCACTGAAGCTCAACCCCAAGGAAATCAACGCTCTCGTCAATCGCGGCGTGACCTACCGGCAGAAGAGCGACCCGGATCGCGCCCTCGTCGATTTCAACCGCGCGCTCAAGTTGGGCACAACCACGGCGGAAATTCTCAAGGGGCTCAAGAGAGCTGACGGCACGCGCGATTCGAAGATCGCGGAGATAGCCGACCAGGTGTCTCAGGCGCTTTATCAGCGCGGCATGGCCTACATCGACAAGCAGGACTACGACGAGGCCATGGTGGACTTCGACAATGCCATGAAATTGACGCCGGACGATCCGCGGCCGTTGCTCGGACGAGGCGCAGCCCATCTCCGTCGGGACGAGCCCCAGAAGGCAATGGCCGATCTCGATGAAGCGATCAAACGCGCCCCTGGGCAGGCATTCGTCTACTTCGAGCGCGGCACGGCCTTCCATCGTGTCGAGGACTATAAGCGCGCCATCGCCGACTACAGCGAGGCGATCAGGCTGGATCCCAAGGAGCCACTCACCTACATCAACCGCGGCATGGCGGAGACCTTCACGGGCAAGATCGATGCGGCAATTGCCGATTTCGATACCGCGCTCAGCTACGCCCCCGACAACGTCAATGCCTTCATCCAGCGCGGCTATGCCTATGCCTTGAAGAAGGACTACGCCAAGGCGATTTCCGATATCAGTGAAGCTCTGAAGATCACGCCGGAAAATCCGACAGCCCGTTTTTATCTCGGGCTGGTCTACATGCTGCGAGGTGACACCGGCCAGGCGCTCGAGGAATTGAGCACCGCAGCAAGCCTCGACCCCATCAATCCTCGGATTTTCGCCAGCCGCGCAGCACTCTACAGCGATCTCGGCAACTACGACGCCGCAATCGAGGACCTCAACAGGGGCGTCAAACTCCGGCC
>JAUXST010000437.1 GCA_030679805.1 Reyranella sp.
GATGTTTGGAGGCCCCCGGAAATCCCCCAGCGGGCTCAACTCTTCACCATCACCTCGATCAGCGTCGGTCCGTTGATTCGGGCCAGTGCCTTGTCGAGCGCCGCATCGAAGCCGGCCGCGGTGTCGACACGTTCGGCGGCGAGGCCGAAGCCGCGGGCGATGGCGGCGATGTCCATCGGCGGATCGTTGAAGTCCATGCCGATCGGCGTGTCGTTGCCGTGGAACAATTTTAAGCGGTTCTTCAGGATCTGGTAGCCCTCGTTGTTGGTGATGACGAAGATCACCGGCAGCTTCTGGTTGGCCGCTGTCCACAGCGCCGTGATGGAATACATCGCGCTGCCGTCGCCGATCACCGCCACGACGCGGCGCTTCGGCTCGGCGATCTGCACGCCCACGGCGGCGGCGATGCCCCAGCCGATGCCGCCGCTCACGTTGCCGAAGAAGCTGTTGCGGTCGCGGAAGGCGAAGTAGTTCATCAGCGTCGCCGTGCTGGTGAGGCCTTCCTCGACCAGGATGGCGTCCTTGGGCAGCTTGTCGCTGAGGCGCATCATCGCCCATTCGGCCTGCAGCGGCTTTTCGCTGGCGGGCGCGGTGAGCTTGGCCGTGCGCGCCTTGCGCTGGGCCGACCAGTTGCGCGGCGCGATCTCGGCCAGCGATGCCTTGGCGCGTTCGGCGAGCGCGGTGCCGCCCAGTTTCTTGAGCAGCGGCACCAGGGCCTTCAGCGTCTCCTTGACGTCGGCGCGGAGCGCAATCTCGGCCGGAAAGTTCTTGCCCATTTCCCAGTCGCGCAGGCCGACCATGGCCACCGCCGTCGTCTCGGGCAGCGGCTCGGTCTCGCTCCACACCGACATCTTGAGCACGTCGGCGCCGACGCAGAACATCAGGTCGTAGTCACTCAGCACGCGCCGCACGTATTTCTGGTCGCGATTGAGCGCGCCCAGGTAGCAGGGATGCTCGGAGGGGAAATGCGCGCCCCAAGCCACGGTCTGCTGCAGCACCGGCGCGCCCAGCACCTCGGCCAGCGCCGTGACTTCTGCGAAGGCGTCCGCCGTCGCGATCTCGTGGCCGGCCAGGATCACCGGCTTCCTGGCAGCGATCAGGCGCTTGGCGAGATGTTCGAGCGCTGCATCGGAGGGGCGCACGGCGGTATCGACCCGCGTCACCTCACCCATGTCGATGGCGGCCTCGTTGTTCAGGATGTCGCCCGGAAGAGAGATGAACACCGGGCCGGTCGGCGCCGTGGTGGCGATCTTGGCGGCGCGGCGCAGGATGCGCGGCAGGTCTTCGATGCGACTCACTTCGGTCGCCCACTTCACGACCGGCGTCGCGATCGGCACCAGCGGCGCGTAGAGCAGGGGTTCGGTCAGGCCGTGGCCCTGTTCCTGCTGGCCGGCCGTCACGATCATCGCCGTGCCCGACATCATCGAGGTGTAGATCGAGCCGATGGCGTTGCCGAGCCCGGGGGCGACATGGACGTTGCACGACACCAGTCTGCCCGAGGCGCGGGCGTAGCCGTCGGCCATGGCGATGACCACGGCCTCCTGTAACGCGAGCACATAGCCCATCTCGGGCGCCGAAGAGAGCGCATGCATGATCGGCAGCTCGGTGGTGCCGGGGTTGCCGAACATTTTCACGACGCCTTCGTCGCTCAGCACGCGGAGAAAAGCGTCGCGGCCGGTGATGGTGTTGGTGACGGCCGTCTTGGAGATGGGGGCGTCGGGCATTGTTTCCTCCCTGGAAGCGGCGAGGGTAGCGCGCCTCCACGCTGCGTGGAATGATCGTCTCGGGGAGGCACGCGCGATGCGAAAGGACGGTCTGGAGAGCAAGCTTGCGCAGCTTGCGTGCTGGCGCGGCCCGGTCACCCTGGCGCCGCTCAAGGGCGGTCTCACCAATCTTTCCTACGTCGCCGACGATGGCCGGGAGAAATTCGTCGTGCGCTGCGGCGACGACATTCCCGTCCACCATGTCTTTCGCGACCGCGAGCGCGCGGCCTCCGTCGCGGCCTTCGAATCGGGCCTCTCGCCCGAGGTCATCTATGCCGAGCCCGGCATCATGGTGCTGCGCTTCATCGACGGCCGCACGTTGGGTGAAGCCGACCTCGCGGCCCACGTCGGCCGCATCGTGCCGCTGCTGAGAACCTGTCATGCCGAGGTCGGCCGGCGCGTGCGCGGACCGGTCAACGCCTTCTGGGTGTTTCACGTCATACGCGACTATGTGCGGCTGCTGGGTGCCGATCCCTGGTACCTCGAAGTGGCCGACCAGCTGGAGCGGGTGCAGGTGCCGCTGCCGACCGTCTTCGGCCACCACGATCTGCTGCCGGGCAACTTCATCGACGACGGCGCGAGGCTGTGGCTGATCGACTGGGAATACGGTGCCTTCGGCACGGCGATGTTCGACCTCGCCAATCTGTCGTCGAACGGCGCTTTCGGCGCGGCGCAAGATGCGGCGCTGCTCGATGCCTATTTCGAGGGCAAGGCGACGGACGATCTGCGCCGGTCCTTCCACGCCATGAAGGCAGCCAGCGCGCTGCGCGAGGCGCTGTGGGCGATGGTGTCGGACGTTCACCTGAAAATTCCCGGGGTCGACTACAAGGCCCATGCCCACGCGTATTTGCGGCGCTTCGAGGAACTGATGGCCCGCTGATTGCATGCGTTGCTTCAGGTTTCGACCTCAGGAGCAAATGCATGAGCTTTCGCCGTTTCGGCCTCGCTGCGGCGATGGCTGCCTCCGTGATTTCGGTCTCCTCGGCCCTCTCGTCAGCCCTGTCACCGGCTGCGGCGCAGGAGAAGACACTGCGCATCGCCATGACGGCGTCCGACATCCCGACCACGACGGGCATGCCCAACAACGGCTTCGAGGGCATGCGCTTTCTTGGTTTCCCGATCTTCGAGGGCCTGATCCTGTTCGACCTCTCGAAGTCGGACAGCCTGGCGACCCTGCGGCCGGGCCTGGCGGAGAGCTGGAAGCAGGCGCCCGACGACAAGAAGACCTGGATCTTCACCCTGCGCAAAGGCGTGAAGTTCCATGACGGCACCGACTTCAACGCCGATGCGGTGATCTGGAACCTCGAGCGCATCTTCAACAAGGACAGCCCGCAGTTCGAGCCCCCCGCCACCGGCATCATGCGTGCGCGCGTGCCGATCCTGGCGTCCTACAAGAAGATCGACGACACCACCGTGGCGATGACGACGACCAACGTCGCCTCCTACTTCCCGTGGATGGTGCCCTACATGCTGAATGCCTCGCCCGCGTCGTGGGAGAAGGCGGGCAAGGACTGG
>JAUXST010000451.1 GCA_030679805.1 Reyranella sp.
CCAAGTCAGGATTGCTGCCGAAGGGCGCGCTCCAGACCCGCACGGATTTCGGTGCGCCCGGCTACGGCGGTCCATGCCCGCCGGAAGGCCACGGTCCGCATCGCTACCTTTTCACCTTGTTCGCTGTCGGGCAGGAAGCGCTGCAGGTGAATGCCGACACCTCTGCCGCCATCATCGGCTTCCAGCTGCACTTCAACACCGTCGCCAAGGCCACCTTGACGGGCATGTTCCAGCGCTAGTGTCCGTTCGGTAGTGGGTCAGTTTGAAAATCGATCAGATTCCTTGGCGGGAATCTGAAAAAGGAGAAGCCTTAGAGCCGACAACCTAGGAAGGCGACCATGAGGCTAGGACTGTTTCTCGCGACATTGATCGGGCTCGCGGGTGCTTCTCACATCTCCAGCGCGGCAGAGGCGACGTGGGCTGCCGTTGGCGCACTGGAGAATGGCATGTCGACGTCATGCGGCGGCGGTTCGATCCCCTTGCCGGAATGGACCGGCCCCGCCTATGGGCAGGTCGACATAAAGGGGAACACGCTCACTTTTAAGAGCAAGAGCGCAATACCGAACCATTCATTCACCGTCGATTTGAAGGCGTTGCAGCCTGATGGTTCCGGAAAAGTTGTCGGCAAAGACAACAATAATAGAGAGTTCTACCTAACGTTCGATCCGGGCAGCGGGGCCCGCACATTCCATATGACCTATCGCCTTAAGGCTTGCCGGCGTGTCTACACGCCCAAGACATAAGTGGTGGCTCGCCCTTACTGGGCGGCCTCCCATTCCTCCACAACCTTCACGATGTCGTCCATCGACCACAGGGTCTTGGAAACGCCAGCGGCCATCGCTGGGGACGTGCGCAAGGGCGGGTCAAGAGCCTCGGATTTCAAACTGACCCACTCCGTCCGTTCGATAAGAATCGGATCGTCCAAGCCTGGCGACAAAATGACCTCATGCTGAGTCGGGCGGGGTAACCCCCGCCCTGAGCCGCGCAGTGGCCGTCTCGAAGCATGGGCTACAGCACCGTTGATCCCACCCTTCGAGACGGCGCTACGCGCTCCCCAGGGTGAGGTGTGTTTGTGTCAGTCGGAAAACTCTAGCGTGCAGAAAGCCGACCGTTTACGACAAATGCGCGTCGGGAACGGCCAGATTGGGGTCTTGCCCAACTGATGCGACCCACGATGGCCGCCCCCGGCGTGCCATTCGTATGTTCCCGCTATGCTGATGCCCGAAAGATTGCTTCAGCAATCGCAGCGGCTCGATGCGCCGGTGGAGTCATCTAAACCTCCATGTCGGATGTTAGACAGCTGCATGCCATCACGAGCAGGCGCGCGCGTCAATGACGGAAACGGACCATATTGTTTTCACAATTTTAGACGGCAATGCGCCTCCGGCACCGCTCCACAACCGTCGGAGGTAAACATGAACCGCATGCTTGTGATGATCGCCCTGCTTGGCGTGTCGCCCGCGGATTCCGAGATCGATCTCGTCCTCGATCGCAACCAGTGGGAGACATTGAAGGCGCTCGGCGCGCCCGATGCGGATCAGCGGCCCGTGGACAGACAGGCGATCGCACGGCTGGTGTCGGAGAAGCTCGCCGAGATGTGGGATGACCGCCCCGTCATCACGCCGATGGGCCGCAAGGCCGTTGTGAGAGGGTCGCCCTCGCTTTGGGACATATCCGGCTAGTATGTCGGACGACTTGAGCCGCAGGGCGACGTGTGGTGTGCGATAGGGGGCGTGCCTCGCTATTGAACGCCGCCGCGCGGCCTCCTAGCCTCCCCACCAATCGAGGGAGGAAATATCCATGCCGACAATCGACGCCCAGGTTCATTGCTACGAGCGCAACCATCCTGGCCGCCCTTGGCACGCGGTGCTCGCCGGGCCGCCGGAGGTCACGGCCGCCGACATGATCAAGGCCATGGACTCCGTCGGCGTCGATGGCGCGCTGCTGGTGTCGGTCTATACGATGTACCGCTGGGACGAGAGCTACGCCGTCGCGGTGCAGAAGGCGCATCCCGGCCGCTTTGGCGTGATCAAGCCCGTCAATGCCAAC
>JAUXST010000456.1 GCA_030679805.1 Reyranella sp.
TCGCGCAGGCGCGCGGCATGGCGATGGCCGGGGTCGGACCACAGTTCGAAGCCGGCGGCGGCCGAGTCGCGCACGACCTTCAGACGGTGCTCCGGCACGCCGACCAGGATTTCGAGTTCGTCGGTGCGTGCCAACCGGACGACGCCCTGTCCCTGGGACATGACCTGGCCGACCTCGGCTTGGACGGCGGTGACGACACCTGCGGTGTCGGCGCGCAATTCGGTGTAGGCGAGATTGTTCTCGGCCGACGAGAGTTGGCTGCGCGCCTGGTCGACGCGCGCGAGCGCGGTGGCCGCCAGCGACTGGCGCTGCTCGAGGGTTTGCGGCGTGAAGGCAGCACCTCCGCGGAGTGCCTGGTAGCGCTCGTGGTCGGCCTTGGCGCGGATATGGTCGGCTTCGGCGGAGGCCAGCGCTGCCCGCGCGTTGTCGACGGCGAGGCGGTAGTCGGCGGGATCGAGCTGGGCGATCAGGTCACCCGGCTTGACGACGGTGCCGACATCGACCGAGCGCTGGACGACCTTGCCGGAGACACGGAATCCCAGGGTAGTTTCGATGCGGGGAACGACGGTGCCGGCGAGGACGAGCGACTGGGCCTGACGGCCATAGGTGATTTCGAGGACGCGTGCGGGGCGCACGGCCGGTTCGTTGGGGGAGACGCGCGAGGCATTCGCCGTCAACGACAGTGCGGCAAAACCCGCTGCGCCGGCCACCGCAGTGCCGGCTGCGAGCAGCACGAACTTGAGTGGAATCTTTGGGAAAGTGACCTTCCGGTGCAACCAATCGAGCGGGAGACGCATGGCGGGCCTTCCTTCCGAGGTTTACAATGTTCAGTAGGGAGAACTGACCATTGATAACTTATCGTTGATAACTTATCTACGTTAAGTTAAGAGTCAAGAGCAGGGAGTTAAAATTGGCAGCCCTATCAACAGCCGTTGCGTCCGGCCGCAAAAAGCGCGGTGAGGGCCATACGCGCCGGGAGGAGATCCTCCAGGCGGCCAAGGAGCTGTTCCTGGAGGAGGGCTACGACGCCACCACGATCCGCCGGATCGCCGACCGGGTGGGCGTGTCGGCGCCCGCGCTCTACCTCTACTTCCACGACAAGGAAGCGATGATGCTGGCGCTCTGCGACCAGACCTTCGGTCGCCTGATCGAGCGCATCACCGACATCGAGAAGACCGTCAGCGATCCCCTGCAACGCGTGTGTCTTTTCGGTGACGCCTATGCGCGCTTCGGTCTGGAACACCCCGACGAGTACCGGCTGGTCTTCATCGGCAACAATATTCCTGAATCGGTTCGCAAGGTCGGCCACCGCATGCCCATCGACGATCCAACCCGTCCTGGCGTGGGCGGCGCGCTCGTATTCAGCCGCCTGGTGGCCATGCTGTCCCAACTCGAGGCATCGGGCGTCAAATTGAACTACCCGCCCGATACCTGCGCCGAACTATGCTGGATGGGCATCCACGGCGTCGTTGCCGCCATGATCATGAAGCCTGAATTTCCCTGGTCGAATCGCGAGATGCTCATCAAGGGCATGCAGGACATCGTGATCAAGGGCATCCTGCGCTAGCGCTTGGGCCAGACCCGCGGAAAGAGTTCGCACGTCATCGCGGCGCCCGCGCCGAGGTCGGGCTTATGGGGAAACTGGAAAGTGCCGGGGCGCGGATCGTAGCGCACGTCGTCACCCGTGTAGCGCAGCGACAGGCCGCGCCGGCGCGCACCGGGCGTATCGTTGCCGGGGGCGCCGTGGACGATCATGGCGTGAAACACCAGGCAGTCGCCGGGCGCCATCTGCCATGACCGGATGTCGTACCTGCCGCGGTCGGCATCGATATCGGGGATCTGCACGAGATCGCTGTCGGTGAACTTCGCCTCATGTCCCTTGCGGAACGGCGTCGGACGGTAGTTGACGCCCCAGCGATGGGAGCCGGCGATGAACTCTACGGCGCCGTTGCTGAGGTCGATATCGTCGAGCGCGATCCAGACGGAAGCGATCTGCCAGCCCTTCACCGGCCAGTAGGGCTGGTCCTGGTGCCACGGCGTCGGATGGGCTGTACCCGGTTCCTTCACGAAAAGCTGGTCGTAGAAGAAATCGACGGTGGATGAGCCCATGAGGCGTGCCGCGATGGCGGCTGCCGGAGATTCGAGGGCGGCGGCACGAAACTCGGGATCGTGCCGCCACATGTACATGTCGCCGAAGAACTTTCCTGCGCTGCTGCCTTCGGCGAAGTTGGTGGCGTTGGGGCCAGGCGAGGCGAGGTCGCGCTCGACCGCCGCGCGCAGGCGCTCGACCCAGCGTGCGTCGAATTGATTGCGCAGGCAGACAACGCCGTCGCGCTCGTAGACGGCGACGTCGCTTTCGGCGATCAAGCGTTTTGCAGGACGTGGACCGCGCGATCGGCGACGAGATCCTTGTTCTTCGCGCCGTAGGCCTTCATGTGCTCCGAGGCGCCATGGGCCTTGAGGTGATCCATGCTCTCCCACTTTTCGACCACCACGAAGGTATCGGGGCCGAACTTGGCAAACGGTCCGCCCTCGATGTCGACGGTGGCGCCATACTCAATGCAGCCTTTTTCAGCGTGCACGGCGGGTACGTTGGCCTTGAAGTTCTTGAGGATTTCGTCGCGCTTGCCGGGCTTGGCGGTGATGATGGCGATGACGTGGATCATTGTTCTCTCCCTAAAAGATTCAAGCGGCGCGGCCATGGCGTAGCAGGCGGCCGGGTAGCTTGTCATTCGCGCCGAACGCGTCCTTGTTGTTTTGGCGGATGAGTTCGCCATTGACGATGACGGCGTCGATACCGCTCGCCTCGGACACCAAGCGATCAGCACCGGCGGGCAGATCGTAGACGCGCTTGAGCGGGCCGGGTCCGACGGTCGCGGCGTCGAATACCACGACGTCGGCGGGACGGCCCTCGGCCAGCAGGCCGCGGTCGGTGATGCCGAACATTTCAGCCGGCCGTTGGGTGAGCTGGTGCACAGCCTCCTCGACCGTGAGCGTCTTCTTTTCGCGCACCCAATGTCCCAGCAGGTGGGTCGAGTAGCAGGCGTCGCAAAGCTGGCTGGCGTGCGCACCGGCATCGGACAGGGCGATGATGGTGTGCGGATCGGTGATCAGCTCGGCCACTTCCTTCTCGTCGAAGTTCATGACGGCCATCCGGAAGCGTGCCTGCAGATCGTTGGCGAGCGCCAGGTCGAGGGCGAGGTCCACCGGATCCTTACCGAGTTTGGTAGCTGCGGTGGCGAGCGGCATCTCCTCGAACTCGCGGGCCGACGGCGCCCAGGCGATGACCACGCGATCCCACCAGCGCTGGAAGAGCGGCGTCACCTCGCTCCGGAGCTTTTCCCGCCACACCGGATCGGCATAGGCGCGACGGCGCGTACCAGGCGCCTTGGCGTCCTCGACGGCGAGCTCATTCATGAACTTCATGACGTCGAAGATGAACGGCTCGGCGAAGGTGAATTCGAAGTTGAGTGGCCGGCAGCTCACCTGCGGGATGACCATCGCGCCTGACCTGCGCTGCTCGGCGGCGAGGTCGAGCTGCTTGCGGTGTCCGCCAGGGCCGTAGAGGTGGGAGAGAAGAGCGGTCCAGGTGACGGGCACACCGTACTTGCGGCTGACCTCGGCCATGTGCCGAGTCGAGAACTCGCGGCCGATGGTGATCTGCATCAGGCCGCGCTTCATCTCGCCCATGACCGACACGAGCGAGTCCATCTCCTCGACGGCGGCCTGGCGGCTGGGGACCGGCTTGCCGGCATAGCCGTTGTGGCTCACCGACACGGAGGTGCCGAAGCCGATAGCGCCCGCTTCCATCGCCTCGCGCATCAATTTCTTCATCGCGCCGATTTCGTCGGCCGTGGCGGCACGCTCCGTGGAGGCCTCGCCCATAACATACATGCGCAGCGGCGTGTGGCCGAACAGGGCCGCGACATTGATCGCCGAGCCGCGCTTTTCGACGGCGTCGAGATACTGCGGAAAAGTCTCAAACGGCCAGACATCACTCAGGCCCGCCTGAAGTGCGGCGAGGCTCATGCCTTCGACTTTTTCCAGTGTCTGCAGGATCAGCCTGCGATGGATCGCCTTGGTCGGAGCGACGCCAAAGCCGCAATTGCCGATCACCGTCGTGGTGACGCCATGCCAGGGTGAGATGGTGAGCATGCGATCCCACAGGATCTGGGCGTCGTAGTGGGTGTGCACGTCGACGAAGCCCGGCGACACGACCTTGCCCGTGGCGTCGATGGTCGTGGTCGCGGCACCGTCGGCCTTGCCCATGGCCACGACCTTGCCGTCCTTGATGCCGACGTCGCCGACGAAGCCTGCTTTGCCGGTGCCGTCGACGATGGTGCCGCCCGTGATCTTGAGGTCATAGGACATGGCGTTTCCTTGCTGGGCTTGCCCCTGAATGCCCATTCAGTATACGTCGTCTGGAGCAAGGAGAGGAATCACATGGCCAAGCACAAGATCGCGCTCATTCCGGGTGACGGAATCGGCAAGGAAGTTCTGCCGGAGGGCGTTCGCGTGCTGGAAGCCGCCGGACGGCGCTTCGGTTTCGAGCTCGAATTCACCGACTTCGACTGGTCCTGCGACCGTTTCGTGAAGACCGGCAAGATGATGCCGGACGATGGCATGGAGCAGCTGAAAGCCTTCGAGAGCATCTTCCTGGGTGCCGTCGGCTGGCCGGGCGTACCCGATCACGTCTCGCTCTGGGGACTGCTGATCCCGATCCGCCGCGACTTCGACGAGTATGTGAACCTGCGTCCGGTTCGGCTGTTCGAGGGCGTGCCGAGCCCGCTCGCCAACCGCAAGCCGGGCGAGATCGATTTCTGGGTCGTGCGCGAGAACACCGAGGGCGAGTACAGCCAGCTTGGCGGTCGCATGTTCCAGGGCACCGAGAACGAGATGGCCGTGCAGGAAACCGTGTTCACGCGCAGGGGCGTCGACCGCGTCATGAAGTTTGCCTTCGAGTTCGCCAGCAAGGGCAAGAAGAAGCACGTGACGTCGGCCACGAAGTCGAACGGCATCATCCATACGATGCCGTTCTGGGACGAGCGTTTCGATGCGATGAAGAAGAACTACCCCAATATCAAGGCCGACCAGTATCACATCGACATTTTGACGGCGCATTTCGTGCGCAATCCGGACTGGTTCGACGTCGTGGTCGGCTCCAACCTGTTCGGCGATATTCTGTCGGACCTGGGCCCGGCGCTCACTGGTTCGATCGGCGTGGCGCCGTCGGGCAACATCAACCCGGAGCGCAAGTTCCCGTCGATGTTCGAGCCGGTGCACGGCTCGGCGCCCGACATTGCCGGCAAGTTCATCGCCAATCCGATCGGCCAGATCTGGTCGGGCGCCATGATGGTGCGGCACCTGGGCTATCCCGAGGCGGCCGAAGCCATCGAGCGGGCGATCGCCGCCTCGCTGGTGGAGGGTGGGCCGCGGACCAAGGATCTCGGCGGCAACGGCGATACCAAGACAGTGGGTGCCGCTATCGCGGAACTGGTGAAGACGGCGTAGCTCGAACTACTTCAAGGCAACGTCGATGAGGCGCCGTGTCGGCTCGGGCAAGCTCAGCCCGAGCGCCGCGGCATGGCCGACCGGATCCATTTTGCGCAGCGTCTTTCGGAGGATGTCGGCGAGCTTTTCCTCATCGTAGTCTTTGTGGGCGGCCACGAACTCGTCCAGGTAATGATCGACGAAGACGACGCCCACGACGTTCTCGAGCGCCTGGCTCTCGGGATCGCGCTTGAGCTGCTCTTTCCTGATGATTTTTACGACCTGGGCGATCTCATTTTCGGCATAGCCTTGACGGCGCATGATCGCCGAGATGAGTACCGCGTGATGATCGCGGCAGGCGGATCGCCAAGCGTTGTAGCCTTCGCGACCGAGAGGATACTTGTCCCGCGGGATCTGCCAGCGGCAGATATGCTGGGCGCGTGCGGCGATGCGCAGGGCTTCGGAAGCCTCCGGGTAGAGCAGTGACAAGGATTCGGACATCCGCTCGGAATAGACGACTTCGCGCGGCCGGGGTGTGTCCGCCACCGTGTCCAGCCGGGGATCCTGCGCGTTGGCGGCGTCGATTTCGGCGATAGCGGCTGGGAAGCGTGGGGAAAGGGGAGTCACTAGACTCTCATAGGATCGTCTCGTGGCGACGCAAAGAGGCAATCGACGGCAGAGCGTGCCCAATTAGTAACCAAGCTGATCGAAGGCAATTCCCGAGTTGCCAGGGCCGAGCCCCTGATATCGACGGTTCTTGGGTTTCTCGACTTGGCACGGTTCATGCTTCGTACTCGGTGAGGCAATGAAGTCTCGTTAATGGGCGTCCAATGGCGGGCGCCCCAGGCAAAGCTGCCAACGGCATTCGTCCCTTCTCGTGAAGGGGGCGTGGGTCTGTTGGGCAGCTTTTTTGTTTTGGGGATTCGCCAGGGACATGACTGAAAAACTCGTCATCATCGGCAACGGCATGGCCCCGGGGCGCATGCTGGAGCATCTGCTCGAGACCGCGCCTGACCGCTATCAGGTGACGATCTTCAACGCCGAGCCGCGCGTCAACTACGACCGCATCATGCTCTCGCCCGTGCTGTCGGGCGAGAAGGACTATGAGCAGATCATCATCCATGGCGACGGCTGGTATGTCCGCAACGGCATCACCCTCTACAAGGGCCACAAGATCGAGGCGATCGATCGCGCCGCGAAGACCGTCACCTCCTCGGAGGGCAGGACCGAGAGCTACGACAAGCTCATCATAGCCACCGGCTCCAATCCGATCATCATCCCGGTACCCGGCCACGACTTCGCCGGCGTCCTCACCTACCGCGACCTCGACGACGTGAATGCGATGCTGCTGGCCGCCCAGTCGCGCGCAAAGGCGGTCGTGATCGGTGGTGGCCTGCTCGGCCTCGAGGCCGCGGCCGGCCTGCAGGCGCAGGGCATGGATGTCACGGTCGTGCATCTGATGCCGACCCTGATGGAAAGGCAACTCGATCCCGCCGCCGGCTACCTGTTGCAGAAGGCGCTCGAGGAGCGCGGCATCAAGGTACTGACCAAGGCCAACACCAAGGCAATCCTGGGCAACGGCAAGGTCGAGGGCGTCGAACTCGCCGACGGCACCGTCATTCCGGCGACACTGGTCATCATGGCCGCCGGCATCCGGCCGAACGCGGCGCTCGCCAAGGAAGCAGGCCTCACGATCGGCCGCGGCATCGTCGTCGACCACGCCATGCGGACCTCCGATCCGGACATCTACGCGCTGGGCGAATGCGCCGAGGTCGGCGGCCATGTCTATGGCCTGGTGGCACCACTCTACGAGATGGCGCGTACCGCGGCGGCACATCTCGCCGGCGACGAGGCTGCCCGCTTCGTGCACATCGACACGCCGACCAAGCTAAAGGTGACCGGCATCGACGTCTATTCGCTGGGCGACTTCGCCGATGGCGACGACCGCGAGGAGATCGTGCTGCGCGACGCCTCGGCCGGCGTCTACAAGCGCCTGATCCTGAAGGACGACAAGATCATCGGCACCGTGCTGTTCGGCGAGGTGGCCGACGGCGCCTGGTTCAACGACCTCAAGAAGAAGTCGGCGAACATCTCCGAGATGCGCGACACGCTGATCTTCGGGCCGGCCTTCCAGGGCGGCGGCGCGCTCGATCCCGGGGCCGCCGTCGCGGCGCTGCCGGACGACGCCGAGATCTGCGGCTGCAACGGCATCTGCAAGGGCAAGATCACCGGCACGATCAAGGCGAAGGGACTGACGACCCTCGACGAGGTGCGAGCCCACACAAAGGCCTCGGCCTCGTGCGGCACCTGCACCGGCCTCGTCGAGCAGCTCATGGAGCTGACCCTGGGCGACGCCTTCAACCGGACCGCTGTCCAGCCGATGTGCGGCTGCACGACGCTGGGCCACGACGATGTGCGCCGGCTGATCGTGGCGAAGTCACTGAAGACCGTGCCGGCGGTCATGCAGGAGCTCGAGTGGAAGACCTCGTGCGGCTGCGCCAAATGCCGGCCGGCGCTCAACTACTACCTGGTCTGCGACTGGCCCGACGAATATGCCGACGACTACCAGTCGCGCTTCATCAACGAGCGGGCCCACGCCAACATC
>JAUXST010000461.1 GCA_030679805.1 Reyranella sp.
ACATGGCCGTCGGCCTTCGCTAGGAGCTCCGCACTGTGATTCTGGCGATTTGAGATTCCGTCGGCGTAACCCTCATCGTCTTCCGGACCGCGGGCCTCTGGCCCGCTCATGATCATGAGCGAGCGAGACGCTCGCGGTCCGTATGAGCATGAAAGGAGTGCTCTGGTCGTGACCGTGATGCCGTCGAGCGCGACCTTTTCGAGCGCCACCTATTTCTCCCAGCGCCATTGCTCGACCCACAGGGTCGAGCTGTTGAGGGTGCCGGTCGGCACCACGCCCTTGAGCGGCTTGGGGATCACGAAGGGATCGACCCGGAAGAAAAGGGGCAGCACGGGCAGGTCCTCGGCATGGATGCGCTGGATGTCGGCGAACAGGGTGCGGCGCTTGCCCTCGTCGAGTTCCCGCTCGGCGTCGTCGAGCGCCTTGTCCATCTGCGCATTGCGGTAGCCGGGATAGTTCTGCCCGCTCCAGCCGTTCTTGGCCGAGGGAATTTCGTCGGAATGCAGCGTGCTGCGCGGCACACCCTCGGGCTGCTGCACCCAGGCATACATGGCGAGTCCGCCGAAGTTCCGCCGGTTCAGCCCCTCGGAGAAGATCCGCGGCGGCTCGGCCTTGATGCGCAGCTCGATGCCGATCTGGCGAAGCTGGCTCTGGATCACCTGTGCCACCTGCTCGCGCACGCGGTTGCCCGCGGTCGTGGTGATCTCGATCGAGAGCCGTTCGCCTTTGGCATTGTGGCGGATGCCATTCTTGACGTCCTTGAAGCCTGCTTCGTCGAGAAACCGCCGCGCGTCCGCCGGTGCATAGGGATATTGCCGCGCTACCGGGCTGAACATGGGATCGAGCGGGCTGATCGGCCCGTGGGCGAGCGGCTGCTTGCCGTCGAACAGCTTCTCGGAGATGGCCTTGCGGTCGATCGCGAGCAGGATGGCCTGGCGCACGCGCTTGTCGGCCAGCAGCGGGTTGTCGAGCATGGCATCGATGTGTTCGTAGATCAGCGCCGGCTTGTAGATGACGTTGTACTTGTCCTTGTGGCGTTTCTCGAAAGCCAGCGCCTGGTCGAGCGACAGGCCCAGTTCGCCCAGTATGTAGTCAACGTTGCCCGACAGCAGGTTGGCCTCGAGCGCCGCCGTGTTCTCGATGATCCTGACGACGATGCGCTTGAAATGCGCCTTCTCGCCGGTCCAGGTCGGGTTCCGTTCCAGCACGATCCGGCTGCCGGGCACCGACTCGACGATGCGGAACGGCCCGAAGGCGAGGCCGGGATTGGTAAGGTCGGTATCGTAGGCGGTCTTGTTGCGGTACTCGGCCGGATTGGCATCGAAGATCGGCTTCTCGATATGCGCCGGCAGCAGGCTGAGGCCGAGGCTGTTGTAGTCGAAGGTCACGCGATCGATCGTCATCGTGAAATGCCGATCGTCCCTGGCGTCGAATTTGATGATTCGCTTGTAACTCTCGGAGGAGGCGACGCCCGACTGGGGATGCCGGCCGACCTCCAGCGTGAAGGCGACGTCCTTGGCCGTGACCGGCACGCCATCGCCCCAGCGCATGTCGCGCAGCTCGATGTCGATCTCCATGCCTTTCTTGCCAGGGCCCTTGCCGTCATCCGGCAGGTCGATCACGCGCGCCTTGCCGTTCGCGATGGTCGGCAGGTCGGAGCAGACCAGGCAGACCAGCGTCCAGTTGGCGTCCCAGGCGGTCAGCGGCCGCGCCGTCATGTTGCTGATCAGCGACTTGGCCAGCATCGAGCTGATGAGCGGATTCCAGGTGCCCGGCGTCTGCGTCATGGCGAGCACCAGCTCGTCCTTGGCATGGGCGGGGGCGGCGAACGCACAAAGCGCGAAAACGAGCGACAACAGGCGGCGGATCATGTCCGCCGCACCGTCGCATCCGCTACGAAAGGAGGCAACCGCCTGGCCGGCCCAGCTTTGGAGGCCGAGTATTCTTTAGCGGCCGAGCATCGACCGCGGAGCGGGCGGTCGGCCGCCGTGATTGGCTGACCATTGTTCCGGCGCCTCGAGGAAGGCGCGCGTCTCGGTGAGACCCTTTTCGTCGAAGTATTTGTGCTTCTGCGCCGCTTCCAGGGCATCCCACCAGGTGGCGAGCGCGTGCAGCTTGACCCCGCCCGCGGCCAGCATCTCGATGCTCTGCGGAAAGATGCCGTAGTGGAAAATGACGAAGCAGTCGGTGACCTTGGCCTCGGCTTTCTTCAGCGCCTCGATGAAGACCAGCTTGCTGCCGCCGTCGGTGGCGAGATCCTCGACCAGCAGGACGCGCTTGCCGGGCTTCAGGTCGCCTTCGATCTGGGCCATGCGGCCGAAGCCCTTGGGCTGCTTGCGCACGTAGATCATCGGCTTCTTGGCGAGTGCCGCCAGGAAAGCGGCGAACGGGATGCCGGCGGTCTCGCCGCCGGCGACCACGTCGATCTTGTTCCAGCCGATGGCCTTGTCGATCAGTTTCAGCGCGTGATTCATGATCTTGGCGCGCGCTTCGGGAAACGAAATCAGCTTGCGGCAGTCGATATAGACTGGGCTCGCACGGCCCGATGTGAAGATGTACGGGTTATCGGGACGACAATGGATCGCCTCGATTTCCAGCAGCAGGCGTGCAGTATCCCGCGCTTCAGGCGTGCCGCTCACCTTTGACAAAATAGTCTTTCCGTTCAACTGACTAACCGTCTTTTCTACTGTAGAAGATCCGGACGACTTGGCTCTTTTCTTCGTCGCCATGCTGCTTTTCCCCCCGCCGCTTGCGACAAAATGACGGCCGTGTGTTTAGCGTTCATCCACAGGAGCGGCAAGGGCGGTGGCAGCGAATCGTTCTTCGGTCGGATCGAATCTAGTCAGTTTCTCTGGAGGACTCACCTGGGGCCCTGGCGATTGGCAGCCGCCAACCTCGGTAAATCGACATCAGGCGGAGAAACAGGCACAGGGACGCCCCGAAAGCTGCGGTAGGCAGGACAGGCAGCCCGACCCAGGATCCCAGGGAAATCGAGCCGGCTCCTGCCAGGGCGGCGACCGCGTAGAGTTCCGACCGAAGCACGGTTGGCACCTGCAGGGTGAGAAGATCGCGGGCCACCCCGCCACCGATGCAGGTGATCATGCCCATCATCGCCGCCATGACCGGGTTGAGGCCGAAGGCCAACGCTTTCTCCGTCCCGGTGACGGCGAACAGGCAGAGCCCGGCCGCATCGAATAGCAGAACCGGCGTCTTCAGGCGCGCAATCGCGTCCGAGGCGAAGAAGCCCAGTAGTCCGGCCACGACAGCTGTTGCCAGATAGCGCCAGTCAGCAATGGCGGCGGGCGGGATCGCGCCGATCAGCAGGTCGCGGGCAATGCCGCCTGCAACAGCGGCCACCCAGGCCACCACGAGCACGCCAAACAGGTCGAGCCGGCGGTGAACACCACGGGTGGCGCCGCTGATGGCGAACACGAATGTGGCGCCCAGGTCCATCGCGTCGAACATCATTGGCGACGACAATACATTGATTGCCGTTGCCCGCCGAGGTGGCAGAGTGCGGCGGGGGAGTTCGCATGATCGATACATCTGCCCGTGGAGGGCGCTTGTTCCGCTTTGTCGTGGGCCGTCGGCGGCTGCTGACGTCGATGGCGGCCGGGTTGGTTTTGTTGGCCTTCCTGCCAAC
>JAUXST010000470.1 GCA_030679805.1 Reyranella sp.
CCGTGCTGGCGGCGCGGCTGAGCGAAGATCCGCGCATCCGGGTGCTTCTGCTCGAGGCCGGGCGCGATTTCCGCTCGGCCGAGACCCCCGAGCACATCCGTATTCCCAATCCCATGCGGGCGCTCGGCGACGACGACTACCGCTGGCCCAATCTGCTGGCGCGCCGCACCGATCGCCAGGAGCCGAAGCTCCTGTGGCGCGGCCGGGCCGTGGGCGGCAGCTCCACCATCAACGGCCAGATCGCTATTCGCGGCGTGCCCGACGATTTCGAGCGCTGGCGGGCGCTCGGCTGCAGCGGCTGGGGCTGGGTCGATGTCCTGCCGTACTTCAACAAGCTGGAGACCGACGTCAATTTCGGCGACGCGCCCTATCACGGCAAGGATGGTCCGATCCCCGTCTATCGCGCGCCCGTCGCGGACTGGGGCAGGGTCGATCGCGCGCTGAAGGAGTCTTCGGTCGCGCTCGGCTACGGCTGGTGCGAGGACCACAACGCGCCCGAAGGCACGGGCGCGTCGCCCTATGCGATCAACAGTCGGGCGGGTGTCCGCGTCTCGACCAACGACGGCTATCTCGAACCGGCGCGCGGTCGTGCCAACCTGCAGATCGTCGGCAATGCCCTGGTGTCGGCGTTCCAGTTCGAGGGCAACCGGGCGCATGTGAGCGGCGTGCATGTCCAGGTGGCCGGACAGAGCTTCGCGCCACGCGCCACCCGCGAGGTCATTCTTTCGGCCGGCGCCATCCATTCGCCGGCTGTTCTCCAGCGCTCCGGCATCGGGCCCGCCGCCTTGTTGACGTCGCTCGGCGTGCGGGTGATTGCCGATCTGCCGGTCGGCGAGAACCTGCTCGACCACCCGGCGATGCCGCTCTACCTGCATCTCAAGGACGATGCGCGGGTCGGCACCCTGATGCATCGCCATACCAATTGCTGCCTGCGCTATTCGTCGGGCCTGGGCGGTGCGGGCGACAACGACATGATCGTGATCGCGGGCAATCTCGTATCGCTGGGCGGTGGCGACACCTCCAAGGGACGCCTGGTCGTTTCGGTCTACCAGGCTTTCAGCCAGGGCCAGGTGCGCATCACGACCACCGACCCGTCGATCGATCCGCGGGTCGACGAACGGATGCTGTCGGACGAGCGCGACCTCATGCGCATGCGCGACGGCGTGCGTCGCCTCCGCGAACTCGCGCGGCACGACAGCGTGCGGACTGTCGCCACGCGCGTGGAATACGGCTCGACCGGCCGGTCGATCGAGGAGACCCTCACGCCGGCGGAACTGGACGACTGGCTGTTCGCCGAATGCTCGGACGCCCAGCACGCCAGCGGGACCTGTCGCATGGGCGCGCGGGACGACAAGAAATCGGTCGTCGATCCGGAGTGCCGCGTCATCGGCTGCTCGGGCCTCAGGGTGATCGACGCCTCCGTCATGCCGGAAGTGGTGCGCGCCAACACGCACCTGACGACGGTGATGCTGGCCGAGAAGATGGCCGCCCGACTCAAGGCCGGGTCCTAGGCAACGGGAGCAGAGTGCAGTCACTGCCAGCACCCGTTCACACAGATGTGAAGAGCAGGTTCAGCAGGAATATGCTATAATTTGTAATAGGCTGGCGCTTGGAACGCGCCGGCTTTTTTCATTCCGGCAAGACCTCCCGCGGCACGCCAGCGGGTCGCCTTTATGGCTTGGTGCAGCCGCCGCGGGTCCTGACCCGTGGACAGTCCCAAGAACAACCCCGTCTCCACCACACGCCGAATAACGACGTGGGAACAGACACTTAACGACGCCTGGGAAACAGAGCGCGCCGGGGTACGTGTGATCGAAGAAGTCGGGAGTGTCTAAAAGCCAATGGAATCGGGCTTATCCCGGAATCCCGGACAGGGACGTGGACACCACGCGTTACATTCAGGTGTTCGCAAGTAACGGGCGAAAAGCCCGCCGTTACCGGCTTTCCGGCGTGCGGAGAGCCGAAATTGGTACCGAGGACCTGGAGGGGGAGTCGCGTTGGGCTCGGGCAACACGCGCCTCCATCTACGAGCCGGAGCGCACCTGCACGTAGCTGCCGGGGGCATCCTCGATGGCGGGCAGGGCACCGTCGCCCGGAACGCGGGCCGGCACCTTGGCGCCGGACTTTTCCGACAGCCACTTGTCCCAGTCGTGCCACCACGAGCCGGGGAATTCCTTGGCGCCGGCCTGCCATTCGGCCAGCGTCGGCGGATTCTTGGCCGCTTCGTTCAGCCAGTGCTGGTACTTCTTGGCGCGTGGCGGATTGACGACGCCCGCGATGTGGCCGGAGCCCGCAAGCATGAAGCGGATGGGGCCGCTATAAATCTGGGTCGCCTTGTAGACCGAGCGGGCGGGCGCGATGTGATCTTCCTTGCCGGCCTGAATGTAGACGGGGATCGCGATCTTGTGCAGGTCGATCGGGATGTTGTCGATCACGATGCCGCCCGGCCGGCTCAGCAGGTTGTTCTGGTACATGTTGCGCAGGTAGTAGCTGTGCATCGCCGCCGGCATGCGCGTAGCGTCGGCGTTCC
This sequence comes from Reyranella sp., assembly GCA_030679805.1. Taxonomy (GTDB): domain Bacteria; phylum Pseudomonadota; class Alphaproteobacteria; order Reyranellales; family Reyranellaceae; genus Reyranella. Next base: position 2,531 of record JAUXST010000470.1, read on the forward strand.
AGTACAGCAGGTCGAACGGGAAGGGGTCCTTGCCCATCAGGTAGTTGTTCACCACGAACGACCAGATGAGGTCGTTGGCACGCAACAGATTGAAGGTCGTCGCCATCTCGCTGCCCTCGAGATAGCCCTTCTTGGACATCATCTCCTCGATGCCGGCGAGCTGGTCCTCGTCGATGAAGACCCCGAGTTCGCCCGGCTCGGTGAAGTCGACCTGGGCGGTGAAGAAGGTGCAGGCGGCGATGCGGTCGTCGCCACGAGCCGCCATGTAGGCCAAGGTCGCGGCCATCAGCGTGCCGCCGATGCAGTAGCCGATCGCCGACACCTGGCGCTGGCCGGTAGCCTGCTCGATGGCGCCGAGTGCCGCCAGCGGACCCAGCTTCATGTAGTCCTCGAACACCAGCTTGCTGAGGCGCTCGTCGGGATTGACCCAGGAGATGACGAACACCGTGTAGCCCTGTTCGGTCGCCCACTTGATGAACGAGTTCTCGGGCTTGAGATCGAGGATGTAGAACTTGTTGATCCACGGCGGCACGATCAGCAGCGGTATCGCGTAGACCTCGGCGGTCGCCGGCGCATACTGGATCAGCTGCATCAACTCGTTCTGGTAGACGACCTTGCCGGGCGAGGTGGCGACGTTCTTGCCGACCTTGAAGGCGTCCATATCGGTTTGGCGGATCGCGAGCTTGCCCTTGCCGCGCTCCAGGTCGGCCAGCAGGTTCTGCAGGCCCTTCAGGAGATTCTCGCCCTTCGATTCAACGGTGGCCTTGACGACCTGCGGGTTGGTCAGCGCGAAGTTCGAAGGCGACACCGCGTCGATGAACTGCCGCGTGTAAAAGTCGACCTTCTTTGCCGTCTTGTCGTCGACGCCTTCGACTTCCTTGACGGTGCCCTGCAGCCAGCGCGCGGTGAGCAGGTACGACTGCTTCAGGTAGTCGAAGACCACCTCGTCCTTCCAGGCGGGGTCGTTGAACCGCTTGTCGCCCTTGGCGGGTTCGGCCAACGGCTCGACCTTCTGGCCCATCATGCGCTGGGCGGTGACTTCCCACAGCTTCAGGTACTGCTGCCAGAGTTCCATCTGGGCCTGGACCAGCCGATTGGGGTCGGCCAGCATCTTGGCGGTGAAATCCATGAAAGTCTGGGTGAGGCCGAGCGGATCGGCCGGCTGAATGCTATCAGCCTTGTAGCGTTCGGCAAATTCCTGCAGCAGCTTCTGGCTGCGCTCGGCGATATTCGTAAAGGCGGCCTGCATCTTCTCGGCCTCGACTGGCGACACTCCCGGGAAGGCAGCTGGGGCGGGCGTCTCCGACATGCGTTTCCCCTTCTGAATCATAGACCTTGTGGCGTTTCTTGCGGAACTTTCCCCATCCCGGTACCATACCTTGTGCTTGTCTGCCCAAGTCGCCAAAAACTTGCATATAGGTAGGCTGCGACAACAGACGGGTCAAATTTCCTCTCGGCTTCCGCTAGATACATATGGGAGCTGGGCTTCAAGCGGGTGACGACGATGCAGCGAGAAAAAGACACGATCGGCGGCCGGGGCCTGTGGTTCGGTCTGGTCGGCGTGTCTGCGTTGGCACTTCTGTCGGGCTGCGGCATGTTCGGTGGCAGCGCGCCGGTGCCAAGTGCGAAGGCGCGTCCGGGCGCCGACGCTTCGGTCGCGGCAAGTGCGAGCCTGCCTTCCGCCAGCTCAGGCCGCCAGTACGATGCGGGCATCGCGCCTGTCGACGAGACCCGCACGGTCCCACAGGTCGGCTCCATCGTTGCCGGCCGCGGCGGCCAGAAGGCCCAAAAGGAAGCCATCGAGAAGGAAGCCGCCGAGCGCGATGCCAAGGCGCGCGAGCAGCGCCAGGCGCGCACCGCCGCTGAAAAGGACGCCAAGAGCAAGATACCGGCGGAACCTCCAAAGGGTGCGCCGCCTGCTTCCGCCGAGCCGTCGCCGAGCCCGGCTCCCGCGCCCGTCGGATCGGTCCCGCCAGCTCCTGTCGCGGAGCCTGCCGCCACGCCACCAGCGGCAGCACCTGCACCAGCCGTCGTACCAGAACCGGTTGCTCCACCGGCCCCGCCCGCCGATCCCAACAAGGCCTTCATCCCGCCGCCAGGCTGGGCGCCTCCTGACCAGCCTGCCGCGCCTAGCGTTGCGTCGGCCGCGCCTGTAGCAACGTCGACCGCACTGCCGCCGGCACCGGGTGTGGCGACGACGGCTGAGCTGCCAGCGCCGACACCTGCGCCTGTGATTGCCGAGGCGGCACCGGCGCGCGCCTCAGATCCCAACAAAGCGTTCGTTCCGCCGGCAGGCTGGACACCGCCTGGCCAGGCCGCGACGATCGTCATCGCATCGGCGGCGCTCGAACCAGCGTCGGCACCGATCCCTGTCGCCATGACGGCGGCTGAGCCAGCGACGCCACCGCCTGTGCGTTCGGGCGATCCCAATAAGGCCTTCGTGCCGCCACCGGGCTGGGCACCGCTGGGCCAGACGGCCACCTTTGCGCCAGCGCCGATTCCCACGCCGGCCCCTGTGCCATCAACCACACCGACCGCCATGACGGCGGCAGTCGAGCCGGCTGTGGCAACAGCCGCGCCGCCAGTAGCCATTGCTGCGGCTTCCGCCCGCCCGGCCGATCCCAGCAAGGCGTTCGTGCCGCCGCCGGGCTGGGCACCGCCGGGTCAGGTTGCCACGGCCGAGCCGACAGCTGTGCAGCCTCCCATGTCGCCGGCCATGACAGCGTCGGTCGAGCCGGCGGTGGCGACGTCAGCGTCGACGCCGGTGACCACGGTCGCCGCGCGTCCGGCTGATCCCAGCAAGGCCTTCGTGCCGCCGCCGGGTTGGGCGCCGCCGGGTCAATCCGCAGTGCCGGCTGTCGCTTCGGCTGCGGAAGCTCCCGCACCATCCGCTTCCCCGGCACCGGCACCGGTCATTTTGACCGCAGCCCAACCCGCCGGCCTCGTGCCGACGCCTGCCGTGGTCACCGCACCGTCGCCGGCGCGCCGTGGAGATCCCAATAAGGCCTTCGTGCCGCCTGCGGGCTGGACACCGCCGCGCCAGACTGCAGCGCCCGCCGTCGCAGCGACTGCATCAGTGCCAACACCGGCGCCTGCACCAATTGTCAAGGCGGCGGCCGAGCCGGTCGCGCCGACAGCCTCGCCCGCGCCGCTCGTCACCGTTTCAGCGCCAGCGCATCCCTCTGATCCCAACAGAGCCTTTGTTCCGTCACCGGACTGGACACCGCCGAGCAGGGCTCCGGTATCGGTGGTCGCCGAGGTGCCCTCCACGCCAACGGCGCGGGATGTGCCGCCTCCAGCTGCGGCGCCGGCACCGATCGTTTTGACGCCGGTTGCACTGCCGTCGCCGTCGCCAGACGTGTTGGCCGCTGCCGCGCCGGCACCGCCACCGGCCGCGATGCCGCTGGTTCGAGTAGCTGACTTGAGCAAGGCCTTCGTGCCGCCGCCGGGTTGGGTCCCTCCGAGTTCCCCTCAAGCTCCGGAGATTGCGGCAGCACCGGCTCCGCGTCCGGAGTCCACGCCGATCATCCAGTCGCCGCCACGCCAGGCGCCGGTGGTCGTGACGCCTGTGGCGCCGCCCATCGTGGCAACACCGGTGTCATTGTCGGCGCCACCGGCAGCGGCGCCGATCGTTGCCGATATCGCGAGCGCGCAATCGGGCGCGGTACCGTTCAGCGACGTCAAGTCACCGCCCTTCGGTGGGCCGATGCAGGTTGCCGTGATCCAGTTCGGGCGCAGTTCGTCCGGGCTGGGCGGGAACGACTACGACGTGTTGGCACGCGTGGCGGAAATCCAACGCCGCAATGGCGGCACGGTCCGGGTCGTGGCGCATGCCGACCAGGATGCCTACGGCGCCTCGTCGGCGCAGATCGAGCGCGGCAACTTCGATGTGTCGCGCCGTCGCGCGCTCGCCGTAGTCCAGCAGCTCCGCGCGCTCGGCGTTCCTAGGGACCGCATCATTGCGGAAGCGGCCTCCGACGACGAGCCGATCTATCAGACCAGCACCGCCCGCGGCATTGCCGCCAACCGGCGCGCCGAAGTCTTCATCGACTTCTAGCTCGCCAAGGAAAAACGCGATGGACGACTCCGAATTTCACCGACTGAAGCGCCTGCCGCCCTATGTGTTTGCGGAAGTGAACGCCATGAAGGCGCGCGCTCGCGGCGCCGGTCAGGACGTCATCGACCTCGGCATGGGCAATCCTGACCTGCCGACTGCCCCCCACATCGTGGCCAAGCTCGCCGAGGCCGCCGCCAACCCGCGCGCCCACGGCTACTCCGCGTCGCGTGGCATCCCGGGCCTGCGCAAGGCGCAGGCGGCTTACTACGCGCGCCGCTTCAACGTCGATCTCGACCCCGAGAGCGAGATCATCGTCACGCTGGGGTCGAAGGAGGGGCTCGCCAATCTCGCACAGGCCATCACCTCGCCGGGCGACACGGTGTTGGTGCCCAACCCCAGCTATCCGATTCATCCCTACGGGTTTATCATTGCCGGCGGGTCGGTGCGCCACATCCCGGTGCCGGGCAGCACTTCGCTGGCCGAATTCCTGCCGGCGCTCGAGCGCGCAGTGCAACATGCGGTTCCCAAGCCGCTGGCGCTGGTGCTGAACTACCCGTCGAACCCGACGGCCCAGGTCGTCGATCTCGATTTCTATGGCGCGATCGTCGATTTCTGCAAACGCCAGGGCATATGGATCCTGTCGGACCTCGCCTATGCCGAGATCTATTTCGACGGCGTGCCGCCACCTTCGGTGCTGCAGATCCCGGGGGCACGCGACATCGCCATCGAGTTCACCTCCATGAGCAAGACCTACTCGATGGCAGGCTGGCGCATCGGCTTCGCGGCCGGCAACAAGACGCTGATCACGGCGCTGACCCGCATCAAGTCCTACCTCGACTACGGCGCTTTCACGCCAATCCAGGTCGCGGCGGCGGCGGCGCTGAACGGCCCCCAGGATTGCGTCGCTGAGGCGCGCAACACCTATAAGGAACGCCGCGACGTGCTGATGGAAGGCCTGCTTGCCGCCGGCTGGAACCTGCCGGCGCCGTCGGCCAGCATGTTCGCCTGGGCGCCGATCCCGAAGGACTTCGCCGAACTGGGCTCACTCGCCTTTTCCAAGTTGCTGCTCACCCAGGCAAACGTCGCGGTCTCGCCCGGCATCGGCTTCGGCGAGCATGGTGATGCCCATGTGCGAATAGCTCTCGTCGAGAACAAGCACCGCATCCGCCAGGCCGTCCGCAACATCCGACAGGTGATGGCCGACCCGGCGCGCTCAATCGACCTCTACCTGCGCGGCGTTGGGGACAACATCACGCCGATCAAGGCTCGCGCCTAGCCGCATCCTGTCGTATCAGGCGCCCATGAAAACACCTCTCAGAATTGGCATCGCCGGTCTCGGCACGGTCGGTGCTGGCGTGGTCAAGCTGCTGGCTGAGCACGGCCGGCTGCTGGCACTGCGCGGCGGACGTCCGCTGAAGCTGGTCGCGGTCAGTGCCCGCTCGCGCACCAAGAAGCGCGATATCGATCTCGCCGGCGTTCGCTGGGAGAGGGATCCGCTGACGCTGGCAACCGCCTCCGATATCGACGTCGTCGTCGAACTGATCGGCGGCGGCAGCGGGATCGCCCGCCAGCTGGTGCAGAAGGCGCTCAGATCCGGCAAGCACGTCGTCACCGCCAACAAGGCACTGCTCGCGTTGCACGGTGCCGAGATCGCGGCACTGGCCGAAAAGAAGGACCGCATTCTTGCGTTCGAGGCCGCGGTCGCGGGCGGCATCCCGATCATCAAGGCGCTGCGTGAGGGCCTGGTCGGCAATCGCGTTCGGCGCCTTTACGGAATTCTCAACGGCACCTGCAATTACATCCTGACGACGATGCGAGAGACCGGGCGCGATTTCGACGTCGTGCTCGCCGAGGCCCAGGCCGCGGGCTATGCCGAGGCCGACCCGAGCTTCGACGTCGACGGCATCGACGCCGCCCACAAGCTCGCGGTGCTGACCGGCGCCGCCTTCGGCGCGCGGGTCAACTTCGCCGGCATCCACGTCGAAGGCATCCGGCGCGTGACGTCGATGGACATCCAGTTCGCCGAGGAGCTCGGCTATCGCATCAAGCTGCTGGGCCTGGCGCGCGAGACGAAATACGGCATCGAGCAGCGCGTGCATCCGTGCATGGTGCCGCTCGCCACGCCGATCGCCCATATCGAGGGCGTGTTCAATGCCGTCGTGATCGATGGCGATTTTGTCGGCACCACGATGTTCCAGGGCCGCGGCGCGGGGCAGGGGCCAACCGCTTCGGCGGTCGTGGCAGACCTGGTCGACGTCGCGCGCGGCCGTCACATGCCGGCTTTCGTGGTCCCGGCCGACCGCTTGGCGGACAGGCCGGCGTCGCCGATGGATCGCCATGTCGGAGCCTATTACATGCGCCTGATGGTGCAGGACCGGCCCGGGGTGATCTCGGCCGTCTCGGGTGCGCTTGCCAGGGAGCGAATCTCGCTGGAATCGATGCTGCAGCGCGGCCGTTCGCAGTCGGGCGAAGTGCCGGTCGTGCTGACGACGCACGAGACGGAAGAGGCGGCGATGCGGCGCGCTCTGGCGCATATCGCCAAGCTGAAGGCGGTGGCCGAGGAGCCCTGCCTGATCAGGATCGAGGCATTCTAGGAAGGCGCTTTAGACGCCACACGGAGGAAGCGATGTCGGACGAAGGGAAGATGGACCGCAATCTGGCGCTGGAAGCGGTACGCGTCACCGAAGCGGCCGCGCTCGCGGCCTCCAAGTTGATGGGGCGCGGCGACGAGAAGATGGCCGATCAGGCGGCGGTTGATGCCATGCGCACGTCGCTCAACGCGCTGTCGATCGACGGCACCGTGGTGATCGGCGAGGGCGAGCGCGACGAGGCGCCGATGCTCTATATCGGCGAGAAGGTGGGCGCAGGCGGCCCCAAGATCGACATTGCGCTCGATCCGCTGGAGGGTACCACCATCACCGCCAAGGGACTGCCGAACGCGCTTGCCGTCATGGCGATGGCCGAGCATGGCGGGTTCCTGAATGCGCCGGATGTTTACATGGACAAGATCGCCGTCGGCGGCGGCCTGCCCGACGGCGTCGTCGACCTCGACAAGACGCCGAAGCAGAACCTGGCCGATCTGGCCAAGGCGAAGAAGGTCGAGATCGCCGATCTCGTGGTTTGCATCCTCGACAGGCCGCGTCACACCGAGCTGATCACCAAGGTTCGCGAGGCGGGTGCCCGCATCATGCTGATCGGCGACGGCGACGTCTCGGGTGTGATCGCCACGTCGACTGGCGATTCCGGCATCGACATCTACATGGGCTCGGGCGGCGCACCGGAAGGCGTGCTGGCGGCGGCGGCGTTGCGCGCCATCGGCGGCCAGATCCAGGGCCGGCTGCTGTTCCGCAACGACGACGAGAAGGCACGGGCGCGCAAGTGGGGCATCACCGACCTTAACCGCAAGTATTCGATGATCGACATGGCCAAGGGCGACGTCATGTTTGCCGCCACCGGCGTCACGTCGGGATCGATGCTGAAGGGCGTGCGCCGTTTTCACAACGGCGCCGAGACGCATTCGATCGTGATGCGTTCGAAGACCGGCACCGTGCGCTGGATTTCGGCACACCACAATTTCTCGATCAAGACCGGCCTGCCGAGCTGGGCCTAGGGACGGCGTGGAACGCGGCGAGCGCGCGCCGTTTCTTGGCGTCGAACGGTCGCTGACCGGGCGACGCTGGGCCGCGCGGCTGGCCGATGAGCGCGCGGCGCTCGCCATCGCGCAGCGCCACGGGCTGCCTGAGCCGGTGGCCCGGCTGCTGGCGGCGCGCGATGTCGATCTCGACGCGGTGCCGGACTTCCTCGACCCCACGCTGCGCCGGTTCCTGCCTGATCCGTCGCATCTCAAGGACATGGATGTCGCGGTAGTGCGCCTCGTACGTGCCGTGCAGAGTAGCGAGCGCATCGTCGTGTTCGGCGACTATGACGTCGACGGCGCGACCTCCTCGGCGTTGCTGCTGCGCTTCTTCCGTGCCGTCGGCGGCAATATCGGCGTCTACATTCCCGACCGCCGCAAGGAAGGCTATGGCCCCAATACCGCGGCGCTCCTGAAGCTGAAGGCCGAGGGCGCTGCGGTCGTGGTCACCGTCGATTGCGGAGTAACCGCCTTCGAGCCGCTGGCCCAAGCCTGGCAGGCAGGGCTCGACACCATCGTCATCGACCATCACATGGCAGAGATCGCGCTGCCTGACGCTATCGCGGTGGTCGACCCCAATCGGATCGACGACGAGAGCCCGCATAAACAGATGGCGGCGGTGGGTGTGGCCTTCCTGCTGGCCGTCGGTGTCAACCGGATGCTGCGAGATGCCGGCTGGTACGGTGCGGCAGGTCGCGCCGAGCCCGATCTGCGTCAGTGGCTCGACCTCGTGGCGCTTGGCACGGTGTGCGATGTCGTGCCACTCACGGGCGTCAATCGGGCGTTGGTTCGCCAAGGCCTCAAGGTCATGGCCGAAAGGCGCAATATCGGGCTCGCGGCCTTGGCCGACGTCGCCCGCCTCAAGGAGGCGCCGGGCGCCTATCACCTGGGCTTCCTGCTCGGGCCCCGGGTCAATGCCGGTGGCCGAGTCGGCCAGGCCGACCTTGGTGCACGGTTGCTGTCGAGCGACGATCCGCACGAAGTCGGCGCAATGGCGCTCCGATTGGACGAATTCAATGCCGAGCGGCGCGCCATCGAGCGAGACGTGCTGGATCAGGCGATCTCGCGGGTCGAAGGGCTCTACGGCCCGGATCGTCGAGGCATGCCGGCGGCCCTCGTGGTCGAAAGCGAGGGCTGGCATGTCGGCGTCATCGGTATCGTCGCCAGTCGGCTGGTCGAACGCTATGGCCGTCCGGCCTTCGTGATCGGCCTCGACGGGGATCTGGGCAGGGGCTCGGGCCGCTCCATTCGCGGCGTCGACCTGGGAGCGGCGGTAATTGCAGCCCGCCAGGCTGGTCTGCTCGTGAACGGCGGAGGCCATGCCATGGCGGCAGGCCTGACGGCAACCCGCGAAGCCTTGCCTGGTCTGGCGCGCTTTCTCGACGAACGCATCGGACCACAACTCGGCGCGGCGCCGCCGGTACGCGAACTCGGCATCGACGCGGCCCTGTCTCCGGGCGCCGTGAACCGGGAATTGGTCGACATGATCGAGCGCGTGGGGCCGTTCGGCGCTGGCAACGCCTTGCCGCGATTCGTTCTCACAAGCACCCGGGTAACCTACGCCCAGACGGTGGGCGAGGGGCATGTGCGCTGCACCCTGATCGGGTCGGAACGCGGTCGCGTCGAGGCGATCGCCTTCCGGGCCAACCAGACGGCCCTGGGGCCTGCCCTCCTGGACCCGGCGCGGCCGGTCCTTCATGTCGCAGGAGCCCTTCGTATCGATCGTTTCGGAGGGCGTGAAACCATTCGCCTGCAAATCGACGATGCCGCAGCCGGTAGCGGGGCGGTGCTTGCTTGATTTTGGGGCCTCCAACCGCTACATGCAGCCGCTCTTTCGGCTTCGTCCCCATCGTCTAGAGGCCTAGGACACCGCCCTTTCACGGCGGCGACGCGGGTTCGAATCCCGCTGGGGACGCCAATTCGAAAATCTGGTGGCCAATAGGCTCCCTAGGAATGTGAAACGTAGCTTTACGTTTTCCTCCGAGTGTTCCATCATGGCCCGTGCTACTCGCTTTTTTTATGGGGGGATGATCTCTATGTTGAAGTCACTGTTCGCCGTTATCGCCGCAGCGCTGTTGTTGGGCGCATGCGACGAGCCGCCGCCGCCGGCAGCCGCTCCGCCGCCGCCGCCGCCGCCGCCTTCCTTTATGGTGTTCTTCGATTGGGACCGCTCCAACCTGTCGTCCCAGGCCCTTGGCACCATTCAGCAGGCGGCTTCAGCCTACAAGACCCGCGGTGGTGCTCGCATCACGGCGACCGGTCATACAGACACCTCGGGTGCTGAGACCTACAACATGGCGCTGTCGCTGCGCCGCGCGAACGCGGTCAAGGACGCCTTGGTCAAGGAAGGTGTGCCGGCAGCGGCGATCACCACCGTCGGCCGCGGCGAATCTGGCCTCCTCGTCAAGACGGCCGACGGCGTGCGCGAGCCGCAGAACCGCCGCGTGGAGATCGTCGTCGTCGTTGCAAGCGCCGGCTACGACCAAGTGGCCTACTGCAATGCGCTGATGGCTCTGTATCGGAAGACCAGCACGGCTTCGCCCGCACAGGGACCCGTGCCGGATGCCATGGCCCAGTGCAATCAGGGCAACCCGGCGGCCGGCATCCCGGTCCTCGAGAAGGCCCTGACGGATGCGAAGGTTCCGCTTCCGCCGAAGAAGATGATGTAAAGAATGCGATGGGTGGTCGGCCGCAAGGCCGGTCACCACATCAACGAAAAGGCGGCCTTTGGGCCGCCTTTTTTTGCTTTCGGATGGCGATCCGTGTTTAGCCGCAGGTGATCGAATAGATGTGCTGGACTTCTCCTGGCAGCGGCATGGCTTGCCAGGTCGCGCCGGCGTCCTGGGTCCCGAACACTTCGCCGTCGTAGCGGGCGCCGATGTAGACCTGCGCGGCATCCCGCGGGTGCAGGCCGATCGACATGATGGTGCCGTGGACCTGGACCTTATCGAAGCGCTTCCAGCTCTGGCCGCCGTCGCCGCTGCGATAAAGCCCGCCGTCGTGGCTCGCGGCCGCGACGCTCAGCGCCGAATAGAGCGTGTTGGGCTCAACGGTCGAGGCCTTGATGTCGCGGCCGTAGGTGGTGGGTGAGAAGCGGCCGACCTCCATGTCCTGCCAGGTGCGGCCCTGGTCGGTGCTTCGGAACAGGCCCATGCGCATCGCCGCGAGCACCGCATCGGGGTCGGCGGGATTGATGGTGACGGCATGGCTGTCGAGCATGCCCTCGGCCGTGGTATCGCTCACGATCTTGCTCTGCAGGTGGGGCAGCTCGGCGAGCTTGATGAGGCCCGCGCTGCAGTCGGTCCAGGTCTCGCCTAAATCGGTACTGCGCATGACGCCGTTGATCTCGAGCGCGGCATAAATCTCGTCGGGCCTCTTCGGGTGCTGCACCAGGCGCATCACCCGCGAGGCGAAGGGCCCCTTGCAGTGCGTGGCCATGCCGGGATTGGGCAGCCTGCGCCAGCTGGTGCCGCCATCATCGCTGCGATAGACGTCAATCGGCGAAGCGCCGGCAAAGATCCGCTTGGGATCACGTGAATCGACCAGGAAGGACCAGACTTCCTTCTTCTCGTCGGGGAACTCCGTCCGCCGGAAGGTGGCGCCTGAATCGGTGCTGCGCCACACGCCATCCTTGGTGCCGGCAAAGACGGTCGCCGGATCGGTCGGATGGACGAAGACCGTGTAGGTCTGGACGGTGCCCAGCACATGCTGCCAGTCGCCGCCTTTGGTGCTGCGGCGGAAGACCCCGACGCGGCCGGGATGGTCGGGCTTCCCGAAATAGCCGGCGACGCCCACGTAGATATTGGATTGATCGGCCATGACGCGGTCCTCCCGGTTGGGTTTAGCCCTTCTTGACCAGCGGGCACTCGCCCTGATCCATCGGACGGAACGCCTCCTCGCCGGACATTGTCGAGATCAGCTTGTAGTAGTCGTAAGGGCCCTTGGACTCCGACGGCTTCTTGACCTCGAACAGGTACATGTTGTGCATCTTGCGGCCGTCGGCCCGGATGTAGCTCAACCCGAAGATCGGGTCGTCCCACTTGATCTCCTTGAGCTTGGCCATCACCGCGTCGCTGTTGTCGGTGTTGGCCGCCTTGACGGCGTTGAGATACTGCAGCGCAGCCGAGTAGAATCCCGCCTGGATGCTGGTCGGCATCTTGCCGTTGTTCTTGGCGGCGAAGCGCTTGGAGAAGGCGCGCGTCTTGTCGTTGAGGTCCCAGTAGAAAGCCTCGGTGAGGCTGAGGCCTTGAGCGCGCTCCAAACCGAGGGAGTGCACGTCGGAAATGAAGACCAGCAAGCCGGCCAGTTTCTGGCCACCCTTGACGATACCGAACTCGGAGGCCTGCTTGATCGAGTTGATGGTGTCGCCTCCGGCGTTGGCGAGACCGATGATCTGGGCCTTGGAGGCCTGGGCCTGCAGCAGGAACGACGAGAAGTCGTTGGTGTTGATCGGATGCTTGACCTCGCCCAGCACCTTGCCGCCGTTCTTGGTGACGACGTTGGCGACGTCGCGCTGCAGGGCGTAGCCGAAGGCATAGTCGGCCGTGAGGAAGAACCAGCCCTTGCCGCCGGCCTTGACGACGGCCGAGCCGGTGCCGTTGGCCAGCGCGAAGGTGTCGTAGGTCCAGTGAACCGTGTAGGCGTTGCAGAGCTTGCCGGTGAGGTCCGATGATGCCGGATCGGTTGCGAGATAGATCCGCTTCTTGTCGTTGGCTACGCGCGACGTCGCTATCGACGCGGATGACGCGCCGGTTCCCAGGATAACGTCGACCTGCTCCGTGTCGAACCAGCGGCTGGCGATGGTCGCGGCTACGTCGGCCTTGTTCTGCACGTCGGCCTGCACGATCTCGATCTTCTTGGTACCGATGGTGCCACCGAAGTCGTCGATCGCCATCTGCACGGCAATGACGGCGCCGATCCCGTTGATGTCGGAGTAGAGGCTCGACATGTCGGTGAGCACGCCCAGCTTCACCACACCGTCAGTCATTTGCTGGGCCGGCACGGGTGCCGCCCACGCCGCGACGGCTAGTGCCGCGCCGCAGAACGTAAGACGCTTCATCGTTTCACTCCCTAGGCTTTCTTGTTGTGTGAAGCCTAGCAAGGTGCTGGCATGCTGCAAATAGGAGGAATCGCCGAAATGCTGGAGCAGACTCTCGACATCGCGACCAAGGACGGCGCGATGGAGACTTTCATTTGTCATCCAGAGCGCGGCGGACCGTATCCGCCGGTGCTCTTGCTGATGGATGCGCCGGGTATCCGCGAAGAATTGCACGACATGGCGCGCCGTCTCGCGACATCGGGCTACTACGTGATGCTGCCGAATCTCTACTATCGCGCCGGCCGCGATACGAAATACGGGCCCGACGTGCTCAAGCATGGCAGCGAAGAGCACGGGCGCATGCGCGCCGTGCGTACAAAGATGACGATCCCGCCGGCGATGGACGATGTCGCCGCGATGATTGCCTTCGCCGACAAGCAAAAGGCCGCGAGGAGGGGCCCGGTCGGCACCCATGGCTATTGCATGAGCGGGCCCTACGCGCTGGCCGCCGCGGCGCGCTATCCGGACCGGATCGCGGCCGCCGCGTCCTTCTACGGCACCTGGTTGGTGAGCGACGCGGTCGAGAGCCCGCACCTCACGCTCGGCAAGGCAAAAGGCGAGCTCTATATTTCCTGCGCCGAACACGACGAATTGGCGCCGCCCGAGATGGTGAGGGAGCTCAAGGCGCTGTTCGACAAGTCAGGCAATCCCGGTGAGTTGGAAGTCCATATGGGCGTCCACCACGGCTTCGCCTTCCCGCAACGCTGGTGCTACGACAAGCCCGCCGCCGAACGGCACTGGGAGCGATTGCTCGCGCTTTATCGCCGGCGGTTGGGCTAGGCGGCCCTGGCTGTTCCCGGCTTGGCGCTCTGCCATTTGTCGAGCATTTCGCGGGCGCGGTTCTTCTTCGGATCCATGTCGCTCTCGCGACCGGCCACCTTGGCCGCCAGTTCGATCACATAGCCGTTGGGATCGCGAAAGTAGATCGACCGGATGAAATGGTGGTCCGAGACGCCACGGACGTCGCGGCCTTCGGCCTTGCCCTTGGCCATCATCCTGTCGAGGGCCTCGGGCTCGACCTCGAGCGCGATATGCAGGTCGAAGTCGTGCTGTTCCTTGAACTCGAATGGCATGTCGGGCGCCTCGAAAAAGGCCAGGCACGAGCCATCGTCGAGCTGGAAGAAAGTATGCAGCACGCCGGTCGCGCGGCCGGTCTTCGTCTGCTCGATCTTCAGCGTGTGCACGAGCGGCAGGCCGAGGAAATCCTCATAGAAGCGGCGGGTCTCCTCGGAGTCGCGGCAGCGGCAGGCGTTGTGGTGCAGACCCTTGATCATGGGCGCTCTCCTTTTCAGATCGCCTGCCAGGGCTGTCCCTTGGTCGAGGCGCAGAAGCCGTTGAAGGTTTCGTAGACCTTGGCATAGCTCGGCCGCTTCTTGATGTTGCCGAGCCACAGTTCGACATTGGGATACGCCGCAAGATTGCAATGCACCAGCTCGCCGGCGGTCACCATTGCGGCACCGAAATAGTCGGCGATGGTGATTTCGTTACCGCACAGATACTGCCCTTTCGGGCCGAGCCAATGGTCATTCAGGATCTGCAACCAGCCCTTGGACTTGTCCTTGCCCCAGGCGACCACCGCCTCCTGCACTTTGGCATCCTCGCGTTTGAGGTGGGGGAAGACCTGCGGATAGACCAGGCCGTAGCCCCAGTCGCGGTAGAAGTTGGAATTGAACCAATCCAGCACCTCGTTGACTCGGGCGCGCTGCTTCAGGTCCTTCGGATAGGCGGGCGATCCGGCCTTCTCGGCAAGATAGCGCAGGATAGCGGCGCTTTCGGTAAGCCGGAAATCGCCGTCCTCCAACATCGGGATGAGATGGTTGGGATTGAGCTTGCTGTAGGCGGGCTCGTACTGCTCGCCCTTGAGGATGTCGACCACCTGCATGTCGACATCGATCTTGTTGTCGGCGATGAACTGCATTACCGGCCTGCTGGTGGTGGAGACGGGGTGCATGTAAAGCTTCATCGTTTCCTCCCTGCGGATCGACCGCGAGCCGCCACCTTACCACCCGCCGGGCAACCGGCGTAGAGTGCGGCCATGCGAATAGCTGCTCTCCTGATCATAACGGCGTTGGCGGCATGGGCGGCGCCCACCGCCGCGCAGGATTACCCCAGCAAGCCCATCCGGATCATTGCGCCGTTCGGGCCGGGAACGGCGACGGACACGGTGGCACGCGTCATCGCTTCCGAATTGTCGAGCCGCACCGGCCAGAGCGTGGTCGTTGATAACAAGCCGGGCGCCGAAGGCCAGATCGGCGCCCAGATGGCGGCCGCGGCGGCGCCCGATGGATACACGATCTTCGTCACGACTCAAACGACGCAGGCGATCAACCAGCACGTCTACAAGAACCTGAGCTACGATCCGGTGAAGAGCTTCGCGCCGGTGAGCGGACTGTCGCGCGGCGCCCAGATCGTCATGGTGCGCAATGACCTGCCGGTGAAGTCGATCGCCGACCTCATCGCGCTCGCCCGCGCCCAGCCTGGCAAGCTTACTTTCGGAAGCGGCAACGGCTCGGCCCGCGGCGCTGCGGAGCTGTTCAAGATCATGGCCAAGGTCGACCTGCTCGGTGTGCCCTACAAGAGCCAGCCACAGGTCATCACCGACCTGTTGGGCGGTCGCATCGATGTCACCTTCAGCGACTTCACCACGGGTCTGCCGCCGGTGCGGGACGGTCGAGCGCGCGGCCTGGCGGTGACCAGCCCGCAGCGTTACCCCGGCCTCGAGCAGTTCCCGACCGTGGCCGAGAGCGGCCTACCCGGTTACGCATCTCAGCCTTGGAACGCCGCCTATGTTCCTGCCGGCACGCCTCGGCCGATCATCGAGAAGCTGAACCGGCTGATCCGCGAGGCGGTCCTTTCGGAGGGCTATGGCAATCTGATGCGCACAACCCTGGGCGTCGTCTTTCCTGGCTCGCCGGAAGAACTCGCGGCGTTTCAGGAGAGCGAGATCCGCAAGTGGGGCGAGGTCGTTTCGATCGCGGGGATGAAGGAGCCCTAGGCGGCCCGCGGCCGTCGCGCCGCAGCGATCTGCCAGACGGCCGCGATCAGCACGCAGGCCGCCACGAAGAAGAATGCCATGCGATAGCTGGCGACGGCAGCGATCAGCGCAAAAATCGGCGGCCCGAACACGGCGCCGGAAAAGGCAAGCGCAGTCTGCACGGCCGCGACTGCAGCAGCTTCGCCTTGTGGGGCGAGGTGGGCGAATTCCGCCTGCGAGGTGCCGTTCCAGCTGATGACGACCGCGCCATAGGCCACGACCACCAGGGAGATCAGCCAGAAGGGCGTGTCGGCTTCCAGCAAGCCGGTCGCAATGCAGCCCGCGGTCATCAGCACGCCCGTCCATCCCAGCAGTTGCATGCGCGGCACCCGGTCGCCCATGCCGCCGCTCAGTAGGCGGACCCCCGTGCCGACAAGCTGCGAGGCCGCCAGGACGAAGCCCGCCCGCGCGATGCTGAGCCCGCAGTGTTCATAGAGGTAGGTCACCAGATAGAAGGTGAACGTGTGCTGGGCGATCACATAGACGAAGGCTGACCAGCCCAGCACCCGGAGCTGCGCATGTCCCAGCACGAATCGGACGGAGCGCAGGATGCCGATCTGCGGCCGCACCGCGGTTGCGATCACATCCAGACTCTGGCGCAGCGGCTCGATCAGGACGGCGGCGAGGATCGCCGCACCGGCCGCCACCAGGCTGGCGCCCTGCCACCCCACCCAGCCCAGCAGGAAAGGGAAGATCAGTCCCGCCAGGGCGAAGCCGATCGGCACGCCGGTCTGCTTTATGGAGAACACCATGCCGAACCATTCGCGCGGCACCCGCTGGGTCAGCACATGCGCCGACGCCGGATTGATCGGCCCTTGGGCGGCACCGATGAAGGCCACTGCCAAAACGGTCGCGGCGACCAGGGCCATCGCATTGAGGGCGAGGCCGATCGCGGCCATGAGAAGGGCTGCCTGGCAGACGCGGACAGCGCCCATCCGCACGATCGGTCCGGCGGCGGCAAGCGCCACGACAGCCGCCACGGCATAGATGATGGCGGTGAAGACGCCGACCAGCTTGGGATCGATTGCCAGATCCCGGGCAACGGCCGGCATCATCACCGAGAGCGACAGCACCGACAACGAGATCATCACCTGGATGGCCAGCATGCTGGCCACAGGGATGATCGCGCGTTTCATGGCGCGGGCTTACAGCCCGTAGAGATCGGCTTTGTTCAGGATGGTGTTGCGCAGGATGCGAATCGAGGCCACGTCGACCATGATGCCGTCGACGTTGATGGCGCCCAGGCCCTTGGCTTCGGCTTCGGCGTAGGCCTTCTCGAGCATGCGCGCGCGGGCGATATCCTCGGGCTTGGGCGAGTAGACTTCGAGCGCGACGTCGATCTGCGAGGGATGGATCGCCCACTTGCCGACGCAACCCAGGATCATCGAGCGTCGGCACTCCTCGCGGTAGACCTCTGGGTTCTTGAAGTCGGCAAACGGGCCGTCGACCGGATCGATGCCGGCGGCACGGCAGGCCATGACCAGGCGGAAGCGCGCATAGTGCCAGATGTCACCTGGGTAGCCGTCGTTCTCGCCGACATTCTTGTTGGTGACGCCCATGGAAGCCGAGAAATCACCCATGCCGAACACCAGGCACTCCAAGCGCGGCGTGCTCTTGGCGATGGCATCGACGTTCTGCATGCCCTCGACTTCCTCGATCAGGGCTTCGAGGCCGATGCGGCGCTTGAGCTTCAGCTTCTTCTCCATCTGGAAAAGCAGCTTGTCGGCGAACAGCACGTCGGCCGGTGTCATGACCTTGGTCATCATGATGGTGTCGAGATGCTCGCCCGCACCCTCGACGACCTCGATGATGTCCTCGTAGGCGTACTCGGTGGTGAGATCGTTGATGCGTACGCAGCGCGTCTTGCCCTTCCAGTTGAGCGTCTTCAGGCCCTCGATGATCTTCTTGCGGGCATCGCGCTTCTGGCTGGGGGCCACGGCATCCTCGAGATCGAGGAAGACGTGGTCGGCCTTCGACTCGGACGCCTTCTGGATCATCTTCTCGCTGGAGCCCGGGGTGGAAAGCTGGACGCGGCGTGGGCGGCGGGGAGGGCGGTCGGTCATGTCAAATCTCCTCAGGCAACGATCTTTTCAGCCCTGAGATGCGCAATTTCTGCGCCATCGAGGCCGAGTTCGATCAGATAGCGGTCCGTATGCTCCCCCAGCAAGGGGGCGCGATGGCGCACGCGGCCAGGGGTCTCGGTCATCTTGATCGCGACACCCGCCACCTTGGTCTCGTGGTCGAGGCCGGGATGGGGCACCGAGACGATCATGTCGCGGGCGGCGAAATGCGGATCGCTGAAAATGTCACGCACGTCGTTGACCGGTGCGAACGGTACCTGGCCACCGAGATGGGCCAGCAGTTCCTTCTTGGTGCGCCGGCTGGTGAATGCCGACACGACGGCGATGATCTCGTCCTGGTTCGCACGCCGGTCCTGGACCGTGGCAAGCCGCGGATCGGTGCCGAGTTCCGGCTTGCCGATCAGCCGGCAGAGGATCGGCCAATGGGTGTCGGCGTGTGCGGCGATGGTGATGAAGCCGTCCTTGGCGGGGAACATGCCGAACGGGCAGAGCAGGGGATGGTGGTTGCCCTCGGGCGTCGGCACGCCGCCGGTATAGGCATGCTGGTGCACAATGCGCTCGCAGAGGGACAGGATGGCATCGACCATGCCGACATCGACGAACTGGCCGCGGCCGGTCTTGTGAGCGCGGAAGATGGCACTCACGATTCCGAAGGCGCACATGGTGGCGGGCATCAGGTCGCCGATCCCGGGACCGACCTTCATTGGCGTGGTCTTGTCGGGCCCGGTGATCGCCATGATTCCGCCGAAGGCCTGGGAGACGACGTCATACGCGGGCCAGTCGGTGTAGGGGCTGCGGCCGGTGCGCCAGTCGCCGAAGCCGCGGATGGTGGCGTAGACCAGCTTGGGATGCTGCTCATGCAGCGCCTCGTAGCCGAGGCCAAGGCGGTCCATGACGCCGCCGCGGTAGTTCTCGACCACGGCGTCGGCACCCTTGCACAGCCGCATCACGAGATCGCGGCCTTCAGGCCGTTTCAGGTCGATGGCGATCGATCGCTTGTTGCGATTCACCGAGGCGAAGTAGCCGCCAAACGCCTTTAGCTGATCGTCGGCATGGTACGGGCCGATGATGCGGGTGTGATCGCCGTCGAGCGGTTCGACCTTGATGATTTCCGCGCCCTGATCGGCCAGGAGCATCGTGCAAAAGGGACCGGCCAGCATCTGCGTGAGATCAACGATGCGGACACCGTCCAGGGCGCCAAGCGGACTTTCGTCGCTCACTTGTCTCCCCAGTGACTGCGCCGCTTGATCAGCACCGTGCGCTCGCCCTCGAAGATGTGCTTGTCGTCCTGGTTTACGCCGTAGTGCTTGAAGCGCACGACGCCGGCGTCGGCCTGCTTGGCGTCTTTCGTCTCCAGCACCTCGGTGTAGCAATAGAGCGTGTCGCCGTGGTGGAGCGGACCCTTTAGGCGGATCTTGTCCATGCCGAGTTCCATCAGCGCATTCTCCGCCGTGTCCTCGGCGGCAAGGCCGATGCACATCGAGATGGTGACACCGCCGAAACCCAGCCGCTGCCCATAGGGGGTCGACTTGGTCAGGTGCTCGTTGAAGTGCGCCTCGGCCGTGTTCATGGTCACGTTGGTGATCCAGACCTGCTCCATCGGCTCCACGGTCTTGCCACGCGCGTGCTTCATCACGTCGCCGACGGTGAAGTCCTCGAAGTAATTGTGCTTCCCGGTGAGGGCGGAGACTTTCATCAGTTTCTCCCGCGGCCGAGCAAGCGATCGGAGATGATGCGCTTCTGTATCTCCGAGGTGCCCTCGAAGATCTTGGTGAGGCGGGCGTCGCGCCAGTGGCGCTCGACGGCGTGCAGTGTCGTGTAGCCCGCGCCGCCGTGGATCTGGATGCCTTCACTAGTGACACGCTCGGCCATCTCGGACGCAAAGAGCTTCACCATGGAGGCTTCCTTGTCGCAGCGCTGGCCGGTGTCGATCTGCTCGCAGACGAAATACATGAGCTGACGCGCCGCCTCGATTTGCGTGGCCATGTCGGCGATCTTGAAACGGATCGCCCGGAAGTCCGAGATCGAGTGGCCGAACTGCTTACGGTCGCCGGCGTACTTGATCGAATCGTCGAGCGCGCCTTGGGCGAGACCGATGGCGCGGGCGGCGGTGTGGGCACGCGCCGTCTCGAGGCCGGCCGTGGCGTAATAGAAGGCTTGGCCTTCCTCGCCGATCATGTCGGCAGCGTCGACGCGGAAATTGTCGAAGGCCAGCTCCCAGGTCTTCCAGCCGAAATAGCCGATTTTGGGAATGGGTGCGCCGTTGACGCCCTTGGGAAGCTCGCCGCGCTTTTTCTCGACGAAGAACATGGAGAGGCCGAGATGGCGTTTGCCCGTAGGCGCGTCAGAAGTGCGGGCGATGATGATCAGGAAGTCGGCACCGTCGGCAAAGGTGCACCAGTACTTGTTGCCGCTGATCAGATAACCCGAACCGTCCTTCTTGGCGCGACAGGAGATGTTGGAGATATCGGAGCCGGCGTTGGGTTCCGACATGGAGAAGGCACCCAGGAACTCACCCTTGGCCATGCGTGGCAGGTAACGCGCGCGTTGCTCCTCGCTCATCATCTGGGCGCCGATCAGCAGATTGCCGCGCGCGATGATCGACGCGACGCTCATCCAGCCGCGAGACAGCTCCTCGGTGACGATGCAGTACTCGGAGCAGCCCAGGCCAAGGCCACCATACTGCTCGGGGATCAGGATGCCGAAATAACCGAGCTCCGCCATCTTGTCGCGAAGGTCCATCGGGATATCGCCCTTCTCGGGATCGAGCTTGTTGGCGACGGGGAGCACTTCATTCAGCGTGAACTCGCGCGCCTGCTCCTGGATCATGCGGCGTTCTTCGGTGAGGAAAGTCATTGTTGCGGATTCCTGAGGCGCACGAGGTTGGTGCGTTTGAAGTCGATGACGATTTCTTCGCGCTGGTTGAAGCCCCTGGTGTGCCAGGTGACGATCCCGAATCCCTTGTGCGAGTCCGAGACGCGATGGTCGAGTACGGCCGATTCAGCGCGCAGCGAATCGCCGGGATAGACGGCCTGGTGATAGGTGAGTTCGTTCACGCCCAGAAAGGGCCCGCCGCCCTCGCTCAGATCCTCGACCGTGAGGCCGAAGACCGTGGTGAAGACCAACAGCGGGTTGGCGACGATGCCGGGATGGCCGTGGGCGCTGGCGTAGGCGGCGTTGAAGTAGTGCGGGTTGAAATGCAGCGTCAGCGTCGAGAAGAGGGTGCTCTCCGACTCGGTGATGGTGCGGCCCCAATGGTGCTTGAAGACGCGCCCGACCTCGAAATCCTCGTAGCGGTTACCCTTCGGCACCGGCCGGGCGCGGGCCCTGAAATCCTCCGACATTCTGTCTCCGTTAGCTCTTTGCTGAGGCGCGGGCGAGTTCGCCCACGTCGGTGAGGCTGTCGATGCGCTCGATCGCATCGTGCAGGCGCTTGGCGCCGGCTGCGCCCAGGATCGGCGTGACCAGGCTCTCGTACTTGGCCTCGATCGCCTGGCGCTGCTTGGCCACGTCGGCCCAGGGGATGCCCGAGTCGTGCGTGGCCTCGATGATCGTGCCGTCGTCGAGCTGGATCGCCATCTCGGCCAGCGAATGGGCCCAGTTCGGCTTGAAATCGATATCGACCTTTTGGCGTAGTGCCTGGATGCGCGGATCCTGGGTGATCGCGTCGTTGTAGGACTCGAGGTTCGCCGTATCGACGCCGGTCAGCGCCATGGCGATGGTCTGGCGCAGCGAAAACTTGGCTTCGAGGCCGGTGGTCGGATGCGGGATGTTGCAGACCTTGTCCGAGCCCGAATCGATGCGTAGCAGGATCTTCCGCACCCGTTCGGGCGGGAAGTTGTTCTTGAGCCGGATCTCCTTGGCGCATTCGATGGGCGCGTGCGTCAGGTAGCAGGCGGCGTGATACTTGAAGAGGTTGTTGCGCAGGTGCCAGCCGGCCGGCGGTTCGCCGAGCGCGGCATCGGCGTTCATGTGGTCGCTCTGCGAGGAGGCGAATCCCTGGTCGCATTCCAGCGAATCGCCGCGCGCGGTAAACCCCTTGGCGGCGAGACGAGCGGCCCGCAGGCCATGCTCCGAGGCGGTGCCGGCGTGCAGCGGCTTGCACATGGTCCCGAAGTTGGATTTCAGGCCGGCGGCCTGGGTAGCGGCGATGCCGAAGGCGACGGCCAACTGCCTGTCGTCGAGGCCGAGCATGCGGCCGGCGGCGGCGGTGGCCGAGAAGGAGCCGACCGTGCCGGTGACGTGGAAGCCTTTCTGATAATGGCTGGGTGCCACCAGGCGGCCGACCCGACCCGAGGTCTCGTAGCCGGCGACGAAGCTCTCGATGAACAGCCGGCCGGAGGCTCCGGTCTGCTCCCCGAGCGCCAGCAGGGCAGGCACTACGGTCACGGTCGGATGGCCGCCCATGGCGAAATTGACGTCGTCGTAATCGAGGGCGTGGCTGGCAGCACCGTTGATCAGGGTCGCAGCCGACGGCAGCACGCGCTCGGAGCGGCCGACCAGGGTCGCCGGTCCCCTGGCGCCGTCCTCAAGCGCTTCGGCGACGAGTATTTCAGTCAGTTCCTCCTGCGCGCCGGCGACGGTCACGGCGAACCAGTCGAGCAGGCACTGCTTGGTGCGCTCGACCAGATCATCCGGCAGGTCGTTCCAGGCGAGGTGGGCGGCCCGCTTGGCGATTTCGGCAGTGACAGGAACGGCGGTCATGGAGCCTCCTTCGATCAGGCGCCGGAGTGTCGGACACCGGCCGCGGCCTTGTCCACTTCGGCTGGCGTCACGGCTTCCGCGCAACGATATGGAAGATGTGCCAGTGCTTCGATTTGCCTCGCGGCGTGACACCATCGGCTTCTTCTTCCTCGAACATTTCGAGCTCGAGACCTTCCAGCAGCGCAAGCGCCTCCTCGCGGCGCAGGAAGGTGATGCCGGGACGGTCGACCCAGCTATCGCGCGGACCGTACCATTGACCGCTGAAGCGGCCGCCGGACGGGAGACCTTCCCGGATGCGGTCCCACAGAGCGTGAAAAGCCTGAGGTTCGCAGAGAGGCATGGCGAAACTCGAATTGACCAGAAGCGTGCCGAGCGGAATGGGGACTTCCTCGAAGCGGGCGACGACGGGCGTCACGTCGCTGTTCGGGGGAAGAGGCCGAGCCTGAAGTTGCCGCAAAGCCTCAGGTTCGGCATCGACGGCGACGACGCGCCAGCCTCGCCGTAACAACTCGGTGGCGTCGCGGCCGTCGCCGCAGCCGAGATCGAGGGCGAGCGCACCTGGCGGCGTGACGCCGAAGGCGTCGAGCGCGGCCAGCAGTGTCTTGCGCGG
Organism: Reyranella sp.; assembly: GCA_030679805.1. GTDB lineage: Bacteria > Pseudomonadota > Alphaproteobacteria > Reyranellales > Reyranellaceae > Reyranella. The sequence goes on from JAUXST010000470.1 coordinate 25,749, forward strand.
CGGACGATCGCGAAGCTTGTCGTAATACGCGGCCCAGCCGGCGGATTGCTCGTTTTCCGTCATGCGCTTCCTCCTGGCGGCCCGCGCTTGTCGCGTGGCGCTTCGTGTGATCGTATCTCACCCTACAAAAATAAGGGTCACCTTCCGGGAGGAAATCATGAAGAGACTGGCACGTCTCGCCATCGTTGCTGCACTTGTCTTCGCGCCCGCGGCGGCGAGGGCCGATCTCAAGGCGATCGAGGCGGCCGCGAAGAAAGAGGGTGAGCTGACGTGGTACGTCGCCCACTACACCTCCGAAGGGGCCGAGGATCTCGGTCGCGGCTTCACCGAAATGACCGGGATAAAGGTCAATGTCGTGCGCACGACGGCGCAGGTCGCCTACCAGCGTCTGCTGCAGGATATTAAGAACAACCAGACGGTCTGCGATGTGTTTTCGTCGACCGACGTTGGCCATTATGTCCGTCTGGCGGCCGAGGGACGGTTCGAAAAGTACGTTCCTGAAAGCGAGGCGAAGATTGTCCCGGCATTCAGGAACTTCGATCCTGCCGGCTACTATCACCCGACGTCGGCCGGGCTCGTGCTGCTGACCTACAATTCCTCGAAGGTGAAGGCCGAGGATGCGCCCAAGAAGTGGACCGACCTTCTCGATATCAAATGGAAGGGCAAGGTCTCGGTCGGTCATCCCGGCTTCTCGGGCTATGTCGGCACATGGGTTCTGACCATGAAGAAACTCTACGGCTGGTCGTACTTCGAGAAACTCGAGAAGAACAAGCCGCAGATCGGTCGTTCCATCAACGACACCGTGACGGCGCTGGTCGCCGGCGAGCGTCAGGTGGCGGCGGGCGCGGATGGCTCGACGCTGTTCAGCGCAGCGCGCGGCAATCCGCTGGCGACGTCCTATCCGACGGACGGCTCCGTTCTGATCATCGCGCCTTCGGCGATCTTGAAAGGCAGCAAGCACCCCAACGCGGCGCGACTCTTCATGGAGTACCTCTATTCGATTGAGGCTTCGAAGATCAACGCCAAGCATTTCGGTGTCCCGCTCCGACCGGAAGTTCCGGCACCGCCGGGCGCCAAGCCCGTAGGTGAGGTCAAGACGATCCGGCCTACGGTCGCGGAGATCGACAAAGGCATCCCGGAAGTGATCGAGCTTTGGCGCGACACATTCGGCAACTGACGGTGGCCATGGCGGAGTCCTCGACCGAAGCGTCTCCGGCGGCAATCCCGCGCGCCGGCCGCTGGGACTCGAGTTGGCTCTTGTGGGCCGCGATCATCGCGATCCTGCTGATCCTGGTGGTGAGTCCGTTCGTCTATCTCGTGCTCACCAGCTTCCAGGCCGAACGCACCGGCGACTTCACCCTGTCCAACTACGCCACCGCCTACGGACGGGCGCGCTACATCGATGCCTTGTTCAACTCCCTCCAACTCGGCGCCGGGGCCGCCCTGCTGGCCGGAGTCTTTGCCATCCCGCTCGCCTGGGGTGTCGCGCGGACCGACATGCCGGGCCGCGGCCTCACCCGCATGCTGGTGCTGGCGACCTTCATCACGCCGCCCTACACCGGCGCCGTGGCCTGGATCTTGCTTGCCGGACCGAACGCGGGCTGGCTGAACCGCTTCTACATATTAGTGACCGGCGCCGAGGCAGGGCCGTTCAACATCTACAGCTTCACCGGTCTCGTCGTCGTCATCGCACTCTATTCCTTTCCCTACATCTTCATCTTCACCACGGCGGCGCTCGAACTGGTGTCGTCGGAGATGGAGGATGCGGCCAACATCCTGGGAGCAGGGACCTGGCGCACGATGCGGCGCGTTACCCTGCCGCTCGCCCTGCCGGCAATCCTGGGCGGTCTCATCATCTGCTTCCTGGAGGCGATTGCGCTCTTCGCCTCCCCGGCGATGATCGCGATCCCGGCGCGCTTCAACGTGGTGACGACGCAGCTCTACCAGTTCTTCGGCAATCCAGTCCGCGTCGAAGTGGCGGCGGCCTACGCCATGCCGCTGCTGGGCGTCACCGTCCTTCTTATCGTGGTGCAGCGCCTGATCACCTCGCGGAAGGGCTTCGCGACGCTTACGGGCAAGGGTGGTGAGCGACGGCCGATTCACCTCGGGCCCTGGCGCTGGGCGATGTTCGGCTATGCCATGCTGGTGGCCAGCCTGTCGGTGTTCCTGCCTTACATATTCCTGGTGCAATCGTCCCTGGCCAAGGCTTGGGGGCGAGGCTTCTCGCTGGACAACATCACGCTGCGTAACTTCAATTTCGTGCTGTTCGAGCATGCGACGGCGGCAAAGTCGGTGATCAACAGCTTCCTCTATGCCGGGGCTGCCGCCACGGCGGCGGTGCTGATCACGCTTGGCATCGCCTACATCGTGACGCGGCGACTGGTGCCGTTTGCCGAGGTTCTGGGCTTCCTCTGCGTGGCGCCTTTCGTGATTCCGGGCGTCGTGCTGGCAATCGGCTTCTATGCCGCCTATGCGCCGCCACCTCTCTCGCTCTACGGTACCGCCCTGATCCTGATCCTGGCCTTCACCACGCGCTTCCTGCCGATCGGCTACGTCAATGCCAGTGCGGCGCTCCGCAGTCTCAATCCGGAGATGGAGGAGGCCGTCCGCGTGCTGGGTGGCAGCCGCATGGTGGCGCTGCGGCGGGTCGTGGCACCGCTGCTCAAGCGCAGCCTGCTGGGCGCCTGGCTGCTGATCTTCATTCCGGCGACGCGCGAGCTGTCGTCGGCGATTTTCCTCTATGGTCCCAACACCAAGGTGGCGTCCGTCATGATCTTCGACATGAGCGAGGAGGGGAACTTCGAGTACCTCTCGGCGCTGGCCCTGATCCTCCAGGTTCTGACGCTGCCGCTGCTCTATATCGGTCAGCGCGCACTCGGGCGCGACTTCATGCTGCGGCGCGCGGCGGCGACATGAGCAAGCTGGTCCTGAAGAACGTCTCGCGCCGATATGGTGCGGTCGAGGCGGTCGCCGACTTCTCCCTCGAACTGCAGAAGGGCGAGTTCGTGTCGCTGCTGGGCCCGTCGGGCTGCGGCAAAACCACCACGCTTCGCATGATCGCAGGCTTCGCGCCGCCCAGTGCCGGCACGATCGAGATGGACGGCCAGCAGATTTCCTCGCCGTCCGGTGTCGTGCCGCCCGAGCGGCGGCGAATGTCGATGATCTTCCAGAGCTATGCTATCTGGCCCAACATGACGGTGGGCCAGAATGTCGGCTTCGGCCTTCAGGTGCGCAAGATGTCGCGCGCCGAGATCGACCGCCGGGTCGATGCGATCCTCGACGTCGTGCAGATGCGGAGCCTGAAAGGTCGCTATCCGTCGGAGCTGTCTGGTGGCCAGCAGCAGCGCGTGGCTCTGGCGCGCGCCATCGTGGTCGAACCCGAGGTCCTGCTGCTCGACGAGCCGCTCAGCAACCTCGATGCCAATCTGCGCGAGGAGATGCGGTTCGAGATCCGGCGACTGCACGACGAATTCAAGATCACAACCGTTTACGTGACGCACGACCAGTCCGAGGCCATGGTGACCTCGGACCGCATCGTCGTCATGAACAAGGGCCGGATCGAGCAGATCGACGCACCGCATGTTCTGTACGGCCGGCCGCGCAGCCGCTTCGTGGCGGGTTTCATCGGCCGCACCAACTTCCTCGAGGGAACTCGGAACGGCAGCGACGTACGCTTCGACGGCTTCACGACGCCGGCCAGCGCGGTCGAGGGCGCGAGCGGAACTGGAGAGCTGCTCTATTCCCTGCGACCGCAAGCCGTCGGCCTGACTGGCCAGAAGCCGACTGGCCCGGGACTTGCTGTCGAGGCCGAAATCACCGACCGGGCCTATCTCGGCGAATACTGGGACTATCAGGCCCGGCCCTTGGGCGGCGCCAAGGCGATCCGGGTATCTACGGCACCGACCCAGATTTTCGAGGTCGGCAGCCATGTCTGGTTGGAGATCGATCCCGCCGCCATGGTACGCGTAGAATAGTCTTTTAACCCAGAGTGAGAGCATGACCGCAGGACCGCTTGCCCGTTTTACCGTTCTCGACCTCACGCGCGTGCGCGCCGGCCCGACCGCCGTACGCTACTTCGCCGACTGGGGCGCCAACGTCATCAAGATCGAAATGCCACCGGGCGTTGCCGAAGGCGACATGGGCGGGCCGCGGCATGGGCCTGATTTCCAGAATCTGCACCGCAACAAGCGTTCGATCACGCTCAACCTCAAAGAGCCGGATGGCAAGGCTGTCTTCATGAAGATGGTCGAGAAAGCCGACGTCGTGATCGAGAACTACCGCGCCGACGTGAAGTTCCGTCTCGGCATCGACTACGAAAGTCTGAAGAAGGTGAATCCGCGCATCGTGCTGGGCTCGATCTCGGGCTTCGGCCAGGACGGGCCCTATGCCGAGCGCGCAGGCTTCGACCAGATCGCCCAGGGCATGGGCGGCTTGATGTGGATCACGGGCATGCCGGGCGGCGGCCCGGTCCGTGCGGGCATCGCCGTGGCCGACGTGGGCGCGGGCCTTCACTGCGCCATCGGCGTGTTGATCGCACTCCTCGAGCGCGACAGCTCAGGGCAGGGGCAATGGGTGTCGAGTTCGCTGCTGCAGGCCATGATCTCGATGTGCGACTTCCAGGCCGCGCGCTGGACCATCGCCAAGGACGTGCCCGGCCAGGCCGGTAACAACCATCCGACGTCGATCCCGACCGGCGTTTTCCAGACCAAGGACGGCTATATCAACATCGCGGCGTCCGGTGGCCACATCTACAAGCGTTTCTGCGAGTCCATCAAGGCGCCGGAGTTAATGACCGACGAACGCTTCAGC
>JAUXST010000474.1 GCA_030679805.1 Reyranella sp.
CTCGGAATCGAGCAGGGTCCAGTCGATCAGGAGCTTCTGCACCCAGGAGTCGGACCATTCGTAGTAGGCCACCGCGATGCGGCCGTGATTGCCGCCCAGGATCGCCTTCACGATCACCGGATCGCGGAAGGCGTCGACATAGCCCTGGCGCTGCAGGCGGGCCTCGTCGGGGTCGATGCTGCCCGAAATGTCGATGGCCATCGCCAGCGCCATGTCGACTTCCTTGCGGTCCTGGGCCGCGGCGGGAAGGGCGAGGAACAGGAGTGCGAGCAGGGAGAGCAACATACGCATGGCCGACCTCCAACCAACGCTGTCATCAACCAACGCCATGATCTAAGCACAAACCATACCGCCCGTCGGAAGCCCCTGTCAGCCGCGCTCTGGTGGGCTATGGACGGGGGCCGGCGGCGACCGCTAGCCTCTGTGGACAGACAAGTCGGAGAACGCCCGTGGATCTAGCACTCAGCCCCCAGGACGAGGCCTTTCGCGGCGAGGTTCGCCGCTTCCTCGACGAGAACCTGACCGAGGATCTGCGCGAGGCCGGGCGCAAGACCGGCGGCGTCTTCGCCGACGTTGCAGCCGGTGTGCGCTGGCACAAGGTGCTGGCCCGCAAGGGCTGGTCGGCGCCGAGCTGGCCGAAGGAATATGGCGGCACCGGCTGGAGTGCTATCCAGCGCTACATCTTCTCGCGCGAATGCACCGCCGTCGACGCGCCCCGCATCTTCGCCATGGGGCTGCGCATGGTGGGGCCGGTGATCATGAAATACGGCACGCCGGAGCAGAAGGCCAAGTACCTGCCGCGTATCGTGGCGGGAGACATCGTGTTCTGCCAGGGCTATTCCGAGCCGGGCTCGGGCTCGGATCTTGCCAGCCTAAAAACCCGGGCGGTGAGGGATGGCGACGACTACGTCATCAACGGCACCAAGATCTGGACGACGGGTGCCCATGTTGCCGACCACATGTTCTGCCTGGTGCGCACCGGAACCGAAGGCAAGCCGCAGGACGGCATCTCCTTCGTGCTGATCGACTCGATGGAGACGCCGGGCCTCACCGTGAAGCCGATCGTGACGCTGGCCGGCGACCACGAGGTCAACCAGGTGTTCTTCGACAATGTGCGGACGCCTGTGGCCAACCGCATCGGGCCGGAGAACGCCGGCTGGACGGTGGCCAAGTACCTGCTCGAGTTCGAGCGCGGCGGCGAGGCCTATACACCCAACCTCTATGCAAGGCTCGACGATCTGCGCCGCATCGTGCGCGAGGAGGCGGCCGACGGCTCGGGCAAACTCGCGACCGAACGCAGCTTCGCCGAGCGGCTGGCCGAGGCCGAGATGGACATCCAGGCGCTGGAGATGATCGAGCTGCAGGTGCTGTCCGATCTCAGCAAGGGCAAGAATCCGGGCGCCGCCTCGTCGGCGATGAAGATCAGGGGCAGCGAGACGTCGCAGAAGATCGACCATCTCGGCGTCGAGGCGCTGGCCTGGTATGCAGCACCCTTCGAGCCCGAGGCGCGGCTGCTCGGCCACAACGAGCCCACCGTGACGCCGGAGTGGGGCCTCACGGCGATGCCGCTCTATCTCAACAACCGCGCCGCCTCGATCTACGCCGGCTCGAACGAGGTCCAGCGCAACATCATCGCCAAGGCAGTGTTGGGCCTGTGACGGGAACCGAGAGCGGCGTCTATACGCTGCACGGCTTCAACCCGTCGCCCTATTCGGTGAAGATGCGGGCGCTGATGCGTTACCGGCGTCTGCCGTTCGTGTGGCACGCCACCGGCAATCCACGCGACGTCGCCGTGGCGGCGGGCCTGCCACCGGTCATCCCGGTGCTGCGCTTCCCCGACGGGCGGGTGATGAACGACTCGACGCCGCTCGCCTACGCGCTGGAGCGCGAGCATCCCGGCCAGCGCTCGGTGATCCCCGACGATCCCGGCCTCGCCTATCTCAGCGACCTGCTGGAGGACTTCGGCGACGAATGGATCACCAAGATGATGTTCCATTACCGCTGGACCTACGCCGCCGACCGCGAGTTCGCGCAGGTGTGGATCGTGAGCTCGCGCGATCCGGTGATGGAGGAGGGTGCGCGCCGACAGGCGATGCAGTCCTTCAACGACCGCCAGGTCGGGCGCATGGCGCTGGTCGGCTGCACCGAGGCGAACCGGCCGCTGATCGAGGAGAGCTACCGCTTCGTGCTCGACACGCTCGATCGGCATCTGCGCCGTCTGCCGTTCCTGCTGGGCGCGCGGCCGTCGCTGGCCGACTTCGGCATCTACGGCCAGCTGCAGATCCTGTCGGTCGATCCGACGCCGGCGGCCGAAATGCGGGCCCGCGCGCCCGACGTCTTCTGCTGGCTGATGCGGCTCGACGATGCCTCGGGAGTCGACGGCGCCTGGATCGACGCCGCGGCGCCATTGCCCGAGGGCATCGCCGCTTTGTTGAAGCATGCAGGTGCCACCTATCTGCCGTTCCTCGCCGCCAACGCCCGCGCCCTGCAGGACGGCGCCGAGACCTTCGAGGCCGAGCTGCTCGGCCGGCCCTATGCCCAGGCGCCGTTCCGCTACCAGGGCAAATGCTTCGATGCGCTGCGCAAGCGCCTTGCCGCGCTTCCCGTGGCGGCCCGGCAGCGGCTCGATCCGGTCCTCGAAGAGACCGGATGCCTGCGCCATCTCGCCTGACCCGTTGCGGAAGGCGAGCTTGATCCCGATCATGGGCCGGATGTTGCCGCGGACGATCATGGGCTATGTCCTGCAGCGGAGCGGGCTTCACCAGATAGCCTTGGCGCTGCTGTCGGTTGCCGTGTTCGCACTGAGCGCCGTGCCCCTCGAATTGCAGCGGCGTATCGTCAATGACGCCATCGGCAGCGGTGCCGTGCGCACCATCTTTCTGCTGGCGCTGGCCTACGCCGGGGTGGCGATCCTCGAGCAGTCGCTCAAGCTCGCCCTCAACGTCTATCGCGCCTGGGTGAGCGAGACCGCGGTGCGCGCCTTCCGGCGGACGCTCCATGTCCAGCGCGACGCGTTGGCGGCCCGGCGGCAGTCGGCGGGCATGACCGGCGTGGAGATCGCCATGATCGTCGACGAGGCGCAGCCGATCGGCGGCTTCGTCGGCATCAGCATCTCCGAGCCGCTGCTGCAGGGCGGCATCCTGGCCAGCGTTATCGGCTACATGATCTATCTCGAGCCTTGGATGGCGGCGCTCTGCCCATTGTTCTTCCTGCCCCAGCTCGTGTTCGTGCCGCTGATGCAATGGGCGATCAACCGCCGTGCCGAGGCCCGCGTCCGCACCATG
>JAUXST010000477.1 GCA_030679805.1 Reyranella sp.
ACACGCTATGATCAACACCATGACCCTGTCGCGGCGCGCCGATGCGCTGGAAGAAAAGATGGCGCAGGAGCTTGAGTACCTCGTCATCAAGTCGCGCCTCCACATGCTGGCCGAGGCCGACATGGGCGCGCCACCCAATGCCGGGGCGCTGATGAAGGCCAATCCCAACGCGCGCGTCCTGATGGGCGACGACCCGCGGCTGCCCAAGATGCCGGAGAAGCCGACCCTGATCGATTTCTTCAAGCATCGCTTCGGCGCTTCGATGCATCTGCTGCAAAGCGCCCACCATGCGAGGAAGGCGGGCCTCTCGGAGAAGATGGTGCTGGCGAGCCTGCTGCACGATATCGCGGTGATCGGCTTCATCCGTGGCGATCACGGCTATTGGGGCGCGCAGCTGGTCGAGCCCTATGTCGACGAGGAAGTGACCTGGGCGATCCGCGCCCACCAGGTGCTGCGCTTCTACCCCGACGAGGCGGTCGGCTACGAATACCCGCAGGCCTACGTCGCCCTGTTCGGCGCCGACTATCGTCCCGATCCCTACGTCGACGAAGACTACAAGCGCATGCGGAACCACAAGTGGTACATGTCGGGTCGGCAGATCACGGTGCACGACATCTACTCGTTCGATCCCAACCTGCATGTCGAGCTGGAGGAATTCACCGACATCATTGGCCGTAACTTCTGCCAGCCCGAACAGGGCCTGGGCTTCGATAACAGCCCGGTTGCGCACATGTGGCGGGCAATGATCCGCCCGGCGAAGTACCTGTAAGAATGGCAGCCGTCGCTCCCCGCATCCACGAGGCGCCCGACGACCTGCTCGCCGCCATCGACTGGTGCTATGAACAGGGCTGGACCGACGGCCTGCCGGTCGTTCCGCCCGAGGTCGCTCGGGTCAAAGCCATGCTGGCGGCCGACAGCCGGCCGTCCGAGACCGTGATCGCGCGCCATCCCGCGACCGGCCTCGATCTTTCGCTGCACGCCGCCGCGGTCAATGCCGTGATGGCGGGCTGCCTGCCGGAGCATTTCCCGGTGCTGGTCGCAGCCTTCGAGGCCATGGACCGACCGGACTTCAATTTCCACGGCTCGACCGCCAGCACCGGCGGTTCAGCGCCGCTGCTGGTCGTGAGCGGCCCCTATGCCGACGAGATCGGCATGAATTCGGACGTGAATCTGTTCGGCCCCGGCAACCGCGCCAACTCGACCATTGGCCGCGCGGTGCGGCTGATCCTGCGCAATGTCTTCCAGATGATCCCCGGCATCTCCGACAAGTCGACCCAGGGCAACCCAGGCAAATACAGCTTCTGCATCGCCGAGCGCACCCGCGGAAACCCCTGGCCGCCGCTCTGCGAGGCGCAGGGCTATCCCAACGGCACGTCGAGCGTCACCGTCTTCGCGGGCGGTGGTTTCTGCAATGTCGAGAACCACGGCGGCAATACGCCGGAACAGATCCTCGGCTCGGTCGCCGACGCCATGGCCAACTATGGCTGCATCACGCTGGGCCAAAGCGTGGTGATCCTGGCGCCCGAGCACATGAGCATCGTGGGCGGCGCCGGCTGGACGCGCGAGCGGGCTCAGGATTTCCTTTTTAGCCAGGCCAAGCGCTCCGTCGCCGGCATGGAAGGCGTCGGCAAATACCGCGACCGCGAGTACGACACGCAGCACGGCGACGGCGCCCATGCACTCGCCGAAAAAGGCTATGTCCATCGCGGGCTCTCGCCCCAGGATATTCTGATCACCATGGGCGGCGGCGATGCCGGTGGCCACTCGTGCTTCATCCCGTCGTGGAGCCGCGGC
>JAUXST010000478.1 GCA_030679805.1 Reyranella sp.
CCGTCGCGGCGATTGCCCGCCGTGTTGGGGATGAACTGCGCGCCGGTGGCCGAGGTGTAGCCGTTCTGCATGATGACCAGAATGCGATCGCCACGGTTGAACATGGCCGAGGCGACGCCGCTCAGGAGGCCATTGTGCCAGAACCCGCCGTCGCCCATGATTGAGATGGTGCGCCGCTCCATGACCGGCGCCACCGCGCCGGCAGCGGCGAGCGACATGCCGAAGCCCAGGATGGAATTGCCGAGGTTGAACGGGGCCAGCGTCGCGAAGGAATGGCAGCCGATGTCGCTCGAGATATGGACCTTGCCGACCTCGCGCTCGAGCAGCTTGATCGCCGAGAACACCGGCCTTTCGGGACAGCCGACGCAGAAGCCCGGCGGCCGGAGCGGCAACGGCCCGCCCAGCAGGCGCTGGGCCTCGGCGCGGCCGGCGCGCGCCGCTTCGAAGCGCTCGCGCGACTTGCTGAGGTCGATGTCGTTGGCCGATTGGGCGAAGAACTTCAGCAGGCCCTCGGTCACGACCTCGGCAGTGTATTCCCCCGCCATCGGCAGCACGTCCTTGCCGTAGATCTTGGTGTCGATGTCGCGCTTGCGCAGGATCGCGTGGATCGCCTGCTCGATGTAATCGGGCGCCCCCTCCTCGACGATCAGCACCGCCCGCTTGCCACGGCAGAATTCGGCGATCTGGTCGGGTACCAGCGGATGGGTGACGTTCAGCACCAGGGTCGGGATCCGGCCTTCGAGATCGAGACGGTCGAGCCCACGCAACAGAACATTGGTGATGCCACCCTGCACGATGATGCCGAGATCGCTGCGCTCGCCGGGCAGGAATTCGTTGAGGCCATGCTCGACGATGAAGCGCTCGGCGGCGGGCTGGCGGACCTCGACCTTGATCTTCTCGTGCGTGTAGGTCGACGGCGGATGCGAGATGCGGTCGTAGTTGTGGGCGGCCGGATTGGCGAGGCGATGGTTGCGCGAGATCGCTGGCGGCTTGTTGTCCTTGGCGACGAATTCGCCCGTGACATGGCAGGCACGGATGCGCAACTCCATCATCACCGGCGTGTTGGTGGCTTCCGACAGCTCGAACGCCGTCTCGGTGCAGCGCACGATGGTGGGCAGCGACGGCCGCGGATCCATCAGCCAGAGCGAGGATTTCAGCGCGTAGGCGTGCGCACGCTCCTGGATGACGGAGGCGCCCTCGCCATAGTCCTCGCCGATCACGATCAGCGCACCGCCGATCACGCCCGGCGAGGCCAGATTGGAAAGGGCGTCGGCGGCGATGTTGGTGCCGACGATCGACTTCCAGGTGACGCAGCCGCGGATCGGATAGTTGATCGAGGCGCCGAGCAGAGCCGCCGCCGAGGATTCGTTGGTGCAGGTTTCCAGATGGACGCCGAGTTCGTCGAGCAGGTCCTGCGATTCGACCAGCACGTCCACCAGATGCGACACCGGCGCGCCCTGATAGCCTCCGACATAGGCGACGCCCGCCTGCAGGATCGCCTTGGTGACGGCGAGAATGCCTTCGCCGCGGAAGATCTCGCCCTCGCCCAGCCTGAGCGCCCGCACTTCCTCGGTGAAGGAGCGCTCCGGATTGGTCCGTTGGGCGACGGGAAGCTGCGGCTGATCCAGCATGCCTCAACTATAGAGCCTAACGCCTTCGCCGACGATCCCGTTTGCCACCCTGGAGACCGGCCGCCCGGGCCTTGCCGATCAGCGCGCGAAACGGCACCAGGATCCGCTCTCTAATCGTCGGGTCGGCTTCCACGGCCGACAGCGCGAGCGCCACCGCCTCGAGCGTCGAGACGGCGTCCGGCCGGGCTTCCTTGCGCAGGTTGCCATACAGCGACGGCCCGTCCGGTACGACCACGAAGCGGCGGAGCCTGGTCAGCCAGGCATTGCGCCACCACAGGGCCTTGGCCTGAGCCCAGTTGCCGTCGAGCACGACCAGCCCCGCCAGGCCCGAAAGCGCCGCGCGCTGGTCGGGCAATATTTCGCCCTTGCGGTCGACCGCGACGAGCGGCCCCTGCCCGGTCGCGTGTGCCGAACCGAGATAGAGGACACCCCAGTCACGCGCCTCTGCCGGTTCGCCCAGCGCATGACCGAGATTGCGCCAGGACAGGCCGACGGCGAGCTTGGCATTGGCGAGCGTCCGCACGAGCAGGCCCGCCGTCCCGAGCGCATGGTCCTGTTCCTGCGGGTGCTGCAGAATCAGCACCCTTACAATATTGTTAGCTGCCGGCAAGGCGTCTGACATGTTCGGACATATAGACTGTTCGGCAGTAGGCTGTCGCCATGAGCATCCCCGTCGTCGTCGTTCCAAGTGTGACCAAGCTGCCGGCCGAGACCGATGGCGCCGTGCTGGTGGGCGGTTCGCATGGCGCCGTGTATGCCGCCTACCTGTCCGCCCGCGCCGGCGCCCGCGCCGCCATCCACAGCGATGCCGGCATCGGGCTCGACGAGGCTGGCGTGAGCGGCCTCGCCTGGGCGGAGCAACACGGCATGGCAATGGCGGCCGCTGCGGCCGCAAGCGCGCGGATCGGCGACGGTGCCGATATGATGCGCCGCGGCTTCATCAGCCGCGCCAACTCCCTCGCCATGTCCTGCGGCGTCGCCGTCGGCCAGTCCGTCGCCGAAGCCGCGGAGCGGCTGAAAGCCGCCCCATGGCCCCATCGCAAGCCGGAACCGATGACCGAGGGGCGCGCGATGGCGGGACAAATCGTCTGCGTCGATTCCATTTCCCTCGGCGACGCCCGTGATCGCGGCCGGGTGGTAGCCAGCGGCA
>JAUXST010000479.1 GCA_030679805.1 Reyranella sp.
TCCGCGGCGGCAGGCCCGCCACCTCGTGCCCGGAGTAGGTCCGGTCGAACCCCAGGACCGAAGCGGCGCGGACGTTCAACCCGATGCCGCCGGCAATGACGGCGAGGGAAGCGAGGTCGAGCGGGGCGGCGAGATAGACCGCGGCGAGGGCTGCGACCGAGACGGTCTTCATTGCCACCGCATCGCGCTTGAAGACATCGAACGAGGGCGCGCCAAAGGCGACGGCGAGCCAGTAGAGATAGTAGTGCCAGAAGCTCAACAGCCAGACCGCGCGCGGCAGGCTGCGATCGAGAGCGGCCCCGAGCAGGACCGCCAGGACGAACAGGACGCAGGCCAGCGTCGAGCCATTGCGCCCGACGACGGCGCGGAACGACCTAGAACGTTTCGACAGGACGGTCATTCATGGGAGCCGAAGGCTCGAGATCGGGACTCGATGGAGACACGTTACGGAACGATAACGCGCCATTGTGTCAGGCAGGTTACCCGGCGGGTGCCAGCTCGCGCGGGGGCCTTGTCACACGGCGGGAGAGGCTGCCGCTCACATTGCTCGCGAAACCGAGATCTGGACGAAGGTTATCGCCGACGCCGGCATCCGCCTGGATTGATGGACCGAGATGTCAGTGAAATGCGCCAGACCATTCGCGTCCAATTTCTCGATCTATCGCCTCGGTTTCTTCTGACTTATCCTGATCATCATTGTCGTCCTCATGCTGCTGGGACGAATCTGACCAGTTGCACATGGCGGACTGGCGTGCCCGGGGGGCCTCGAACCAAGCCGTGAAGTCATAAGCGGGTATTAGCCCTAAGTCCCCGCATCGCCCATACGAGAACCAGAACGATAAGTCCCGCACATGCGGGAGGAACAAGAATCCACACCAATAAATATACGCGCTCCTGACGCCATACCGCTTCGCATTGGGCGACATGTTCTTCGGCCTGGGACTTCCAGGCACCTTCCTCCTTGAGGTCGAGAAGCAAGCGACATGGATTAAGTAATGATGGAATGCGCGGATCTTCGAGCGCGACAACTCCAACTACAACAGCCCATATCAGCGCGCTCAGGACCCAGAGCCTCAAGAACCCTCGCGCCCAACGTGTAATCATTCTTTCCTACATTCGTGACTACATAATTATGGATCTTTAAAACTTTGGCGCGAAACGATTGCAGTTCTTTGATCTGGATCAACCGTTTGTCAGTCCAGCAATCTTTGCCTGTAGATCGACCACGTTGTTCAGTCATGTCCGCACAGGGTCAGTTTGAGACAAACGACCGCGGGGGAAGAGAGATTCAAGTCTTGGCGGCAAGCCTCTAGTGCCCTTGCACAGTGGTTTTGACCGATTGAATGATCGGCTGCATTCTACTCGGGTTGGACGCGAGGATGCGCGTTTCGCAACGCAATGAAAGGTGACGAACATGGGAAGGCTCGACAGCAAGGTCGCAGCGGTGACGGGCGGGGCATCGGGGATCGGCGAGGCGACGGTCCGGCGGTTCGTGGCCGAAGGCGCGAGTGTGGCGTTCTGCGATCGGGACGGGGACCGCGGCCAGCGCGTGGCGAGCGAACTCGAGGCCGCCGGCGCCAAGGTCGCCTTCACGCAGGCCGACGTCGGGACCGAGGCCGCATGCCTCGCCTTCGTCAATGGTGCCGCGCAGCAGTTCGGGCGCCTCGACATCCTCATCAACAATGCCGGTATCCGCAAATACGAGAAGATCGACGAGGCGAGTGCTGCGAGCTGGAATGAGATCCTCAGCGTCAATCTGATGAGCTACGCCTTCTGCGCCAAGGCGGCCGTTCCGCTGATGCGCCGCGACAAGGGCGGCGCCATCGTCAACGTCGCCTCCGTCCGGTCCGTCGTCGCGGGCGGCGGCAATCTGCAGTATGACACGACCAAGGCTGCCATCGCGGGCCTCACGCGGGCGCTCGCCGCCGACCACTCGTCGGAGGGCATTCGCGTGAACGCCGTCGGACCCGGCCCGATCTTCACGCCGTTCCACGAACGCCGCATCGCGGCGGCCGGCGAGACCGTCGAGCAATACAACGCCCAGGCCGCACGCGGCACCATGATGAAGCGTCCGGGCAGGCCCGAGGAGGTCGCCGCCGCGATCCTGTTCCTGGCCTCCGACGATGCCTCCTACGTCACCGGCGCCCTGCTGTTCGTGGACGGCGGCATGACGGCGCTGTGAGAACCGACCGTCAGGCCAGGGGAGCGGCCTAGTCCTCGAAGCGACTCGTGGCGTCACGATCGCGGTCGTACCGTCTCGTGAGCGGAAACGGCGGCAACCAGGACTCGCGACGGACGATCCAGCTTTCGTAGGTTGGCGTCAGTTGGTCAGGGGCATCCAGGGATCCCAGGTTCACTTCGACTTCGTCTCCGGTGCGTCCGAAAACGGTCGAGCCACAGCGGGGACAGAAAGACCGCCCGCCGTAGGTGCGCGTTTCGCCATCGATCGTCACCGCCTCCTGGGGGAACACCGCGGACGCGTGGAAGAGGGCCCCATGATGCTTGCGGCAGTCGAGACAGTGACACATGCCGACCCGGTAGGGGCGCCCCGACGCCACGATGCGGACGTTGCCGCACAGGCAGCCGCCGGTGAATCGATCCATGCTGCAT
Organism: Reyranella sp.; assembly: GCA_030679805.1. Classification (GTDB taxonomy): domain Bacteria; phylum Pseudomonadota; class Alphaproteobacteria; order Reyranellales; family Reyranellaceae; genus Reyranella. The sequence continues at coordinate 2,611 of JAUXST010000479.1, forward strand.
CCTCTCCAAAATCAAGCGGCCGGAATGGTTACAACG
>JAUXST010000334.1 GCA_030679805.1 Reyranella sp.
GTGATGCCGAACGCCTTCTGCGCGCCGCCCGAGGACCAGCGATAGCCAGTGATGACCTCGTCCATCAACATGACGACGCCCTTCTTCCTGGTGGCGTCGCGCACCGCCTGGATGAAGCCTGGCGGCAACGGCGCCTGACCCCACGACGCGCCCGAGGGTTCGAACATGACGGCGGCGATGTCGTCGCGCTCCTCGATCAGCTTCACGACCGCGGCGACGTTATCGCTCGGCATCACGATCGAGAGCGCGCTCACATCCTGCGGCACGCCTGGCGTGGTGCCGCCGTCATAGGTGGCGCCGGCGCCAGCCGTCACGTTGTCGTGCCAACCATGGAAGTGGCCGATGAAGCGCACGATCTTGTCCTTGCCGGTGTAGGCGCGCGCGAGCCTGATCGCCATGTGCGACGCCTCGGTGCCCGACGCGGTGAAGCGGACCTTCTCCGCGCACGGCGTCAGCTCGCAGACGAGTTCGGCCCAGCGCACCTCGAGTTCGTGGCTCGAACCGTAATGCGTGCCGAGCTCCATCTGCTTCTTCACCGCCTCGACGACGGCGGGATGGGAATGACCGAGCAGCATGGCGCCGTGGCCGCCGAAATAGTCGACATATTCATTGCCATCAACGTCCCACTTGCGGGCACCCTTGGCCTTGGCGACATGGATGGAATAGGGATCGAGATAGCGGGCATCATGGGTAATCCCGCTGGGAAGCACCTTGTGGGCTCGCTCGAACAGGGCGCCGGAGCCCGGCGTGCGGGCTTTATAGTCGGTAACGATGGCAGAGTTGGTCGGCGCGATTGCGGTCATGAGCCCTCACATTAACTAATGGCAGAGCATCGCAAGCCTCGCTTGCTTCGCCAAGTGCCACGGGACTAATGTTCGCGCCTTTCGCAGACCGGAGTATCGACGTGAACGCCAAACCGCGCGGACGCCAGTTCTTCAACAATCCCGGCCCGACCAACATCCCCGACCGCGTCTTGCGCGCCATGGACCGGCCGGTCCTCGACTTCATGTCGGATGAGTTCCTGGCCATCCAGCATGCCTGCCATGCTGGCGTGAAGCGGGTCCTGAAGACCGACCAGACGCTCTATATGTACAACGCCAGCGGTCACGGCGCCTGGGAAGCAGCGCTCGCCAACCTCTTCTCCGCCGGCGACACCGTCCTGATCGTCGAGACCGGCTACTTTTCGCTCAGCTGGGCGGAAATGGCGGAAAACCTCGACATCAAGGTCGAGACCTTCGCCGCCGACTGGCGCACCGGCGCCGACGTCGCCAAGCTTGCCGAGCGGCTGGCCAAGGACAAGGCGCACGAGATCAAGGCGGTGCTCACCGTCCACAACGAGACCGCGACCGGCATGGTGCTGCCGGTGGCCGACATCCGCCGCGCCATGGACGAGGCCAAGCATCCCGCCCTGCTGCTCAG
>JAUXST010000486.1 GCA_030679805.1 Reyranella sp.
CACCGCCACCGCCACCGCCGCCGCCATAACCGCCGCCGCCGCCTTCACGGCCGCCGCCGCCGCCGCCGTAGGGCGGACGCGGACCGCGCGGACGGAAGCCGCCGCCATCGCGGCCCCCACCACCACCACCGCCGCCGCCAAATCCACCGCCGCCGCCGCCGCCACCGGGCTGGCGTTCGACGGCTTCACGGACCGCGATCGAGCGGCCATCGAGCAGTGCGCCGTTCATGGCCTGCATGGCCGCGGCGCCCTGGTCGTCGGTTTCCATTTCGAGGAACGCGAAGCCGCGGCTGCGGCCGGTCTCGCGATCCGCGATTACTTTCGATGAGCTGACGGTCCCGAATTGGGAGAACGCTTCACCCAGGCGCTCGGACGTGACCGAGTAGGGCAGATTGCCCACAAACAATTTGCGACTCATTCAAAGCTCTGTGCTGGAGGAAGGATTGAGCGGAGTCCGGCGCGCGCTTGCTGGACCACTGTGTCCAAGCGTTTCGTTGACCGTTGACGGATGACCAAGAATCTCACGGGAAGACGTTGCCGGTATCGCGCTCCGCGACTGTGCCGAGACTCGTGATGATGCTCGTCGGCCAGTGTCGCAATGCCGCACTTATGCGCTGATTCACCGTCTGAGTCCACCGCTTGCGGCCACGGCGGCGGCAGCGAGGGTTGAGATCGCATCGAGCAGGCCACACAATCGTCGCGGAAATTGGAGGAACGTCATGATCGTCGACCATCGCACCTACGAACTGCAGCCGGGCAGGCTGCGCGAATTCCTCGCGCTCTACGAAAAGGAAGGTCTGCCGGTCCAGATGAAGCATCTCGGCAATCTTGTCGGATATTTCACCACCGAGGTCGGCAATGTGAACGAGATCGTGCACATCTGGGGCTACGCCGATCTCGCCGATCGCACCAAGCGCCGCGCCGCCATGGCCGCGGACCCTGCGTGGCAAGCCTATTTGCAGAAGAGCCGAGAATACATGAAGCACATGAACAACAAGATATTGGTGCCCACCGGCTTCTCACCCACGAAGTAAGGGAAAAATCATGGCGACCGCCCATCCGCGCCGTAGCGGCGCGCAGGTTCTGATCGACCAACTGCGCATTCACGGAACCGAAACGATCTTCGGCGTGCCCGGCGAGAGCTATCTCGCCGCCCTCGACGCGCTCTACGCCCAGCGCAACTCGATCCGCTACGTGATCTGCCGCCAGGAAGGCGGTGCGTCCTACATGGCCGAGGCCTACGGCAAGCTGACCGGCAAGCCGGGCATCTGCTTCGTGACCCGCGGTCCCGGCGCCACCAATGCTGCGGTCGGAATGCATACCGGCTTCCAGGATTCGACGCCCATGATCCTGCTGGTTGGCCAGGTGGCGCGCGAGACGACCGACCGCGAGGCGTTCCAGGAGATCGACTACCGCCGCATGTACGGCGAGATGGCCAAGTGGGTGACCCAGATCGAGGACGCCCGCCGCATCCCCGAGCTCATCAGCCAGGCCTTTCACACCGCGCTCAACGGCCGGCCCGGCCCGGTCGTCGTGGTCCTGCCCGAGGACATGCTGACCGACGAGGTCGAGGTGGCCGACGCCGGTCCCTACCGGATCGCCCGTGGCGCACCGTCGGCGGCCGACATGGCGACGCTGCGCGAGCTTCTCGCCGCGTCCCAGCAGCCGCTTCTCATCCTGGGCGGCGGCGGCTGGAGCGCCGAGGCCTGCGCCGACATGAAGGCCTTCGCCGAGGCCAACCACCTGCCGGTGACCACGGCCTTCCGTAACCAGGACCTGATCGACAACCGCCACGCCAACTTCGTGGGCGACCTCGGGTTGGGCGTCAATCCGCCGCTCGGCAAGCGCATCAAGGAAAGCGACCTCATCATTGCCGTTGGCCCGCGGCTGGGCGAGGCGACGACCGGCGGCTACACCATGTTCGATCTGCCGGTGCCCAGCCAGAAGATGGTGCATGTCCACGCCAGCGCCGAAGAACTCGGCCGCGTCTATCAGGCGACCCTGCCGATCAACAGCGGCATGGCCCAGTTCGCGGCGTCGGCCAAGACGATGAAACCTGTCGATGCCTCGGCGTGGAAGGATAAGGTCGCGGTGGCGCGCGCCGACTACCTGAAGAACATCGAACCCGTGCCGCAGCCGGGCTCGGCTGATCTCTCCGCCATCGTCGGCTGGCTGAACATCCGCCTGCCCGACGACGTGATCGTCACCAACGGCGCCGGCAACTACGCGGGCTTCGTCCACCGCTTCTTCCAGTACCGCGGCTTCCGCACCCAGCTCGCGCCGACCAACGGTTCGATGGGCTACGGCGTGCCGTCGGCGGTGGCGGCCAAGATCGCGGCCCCCGGCCGCATGGTCGTCTCGTTCTCGGGCGACGGCTGTTTCCTGATGAACGGCCAGGAGTTCTCGACGGCGGTGCAGCACGGCGCCAACATCGTGTTCATCGTCGTCGACAATGGCATGTACGGCACCATCCGCATGCACCAGGAGCGCGACTATCCGACCCGTGTTCACGGCACGGAGCTCAAGAACCCCGACTTCGCCGCCTACGCCCGCGCCTTCAACGGCCACGGCGAGACGGTCGAGAAGACGGCCGACTTCGCCGCCGCGTTCGAGCGCTGCGTTGCCATCGGCAAGCCGTCGATCATCCACATCAAGACCGACGCCGAGGCGATCACCTCGCGCATCACGCTCTCCAAGCTGCGCGAGCAGTCGCTGGCCAGGCAGAAGCACTAGCTTTGGCCGTCATGCCTCTCCCTCCTCCAGGGGAAGAGGCATGACGTTCGAAGGCGCTTGCATAGGCCGGCCGTCGCCTATATAGAGGCGGTCCGTGGAGATTTGAGCCGACCGGCTTGCGACCACGTTAAACATCGCTAAAAGGTCGGAGGTGCTCGCAAAAGCCCCCGACCTTCCAGGTCGGGGGCTTTTTCGTTGCGCGCCATTCCCCGAGGGGAGAGCGCGGACGAGGGGAGAGTAAGATGGACGGATCGATTCCGAGGAAGAAGACGCAGGCGGACACCAAGAGCTGGCGGCCGCAGACGCGGGCCGTGCGCGGCGGCCAGCTGCGCAGCAACTTCGACGAGACGTCGGAGGCGCTGTTCCTGACGTCGGGCTATGCCTATGCGAGCGCCGAGGAGGCCGAGGCCACCTTCAAGGGCGAGAGCAACCACTACCAGTATTCGCGCTTCGGCAATCCGACCGTCACCATGTTCGAGAACCGGCTGGCCGCACTTGAAGGCGCCGAGGCCTGCCGCGCCACCTCGACCGGCATGTCGGCGGTGTTCTTCTCCCTGCTGGCCCTGCTCAAGTCCGGCGACCGCATCGTGGCGGCGCGCCAGCTCTTCGGCTCCTGTCATTACATCGTGGCCGAGCTGCTGCCGAAGTACGGCATCCAGAGCGAGCTGGTCGACGGTGGTGATCTGGTAGCTTGGGAGAAGGCGCTGTCGAAGCCGACCCAGGCTGTGCTGTTCGAATCGCCGTCCAACCCGATGCTCGACATCGTCGACATCAAGGCGGTGTGCGATCTCGCGCACAAGGCCGGCGCCAAGGTCGTGCTCGACAATGCCTTTGCGACGCCGATGCTGCAGCGGCCGCTCGAGTGGGGCGCCGACATCGTGGTCCATTCGGCTACCAAGTACATCGACGGCCAGGGCCGTACGCTGGGCGGCGCGGTGCTGGGCTCCAAGGAATTCATCCTCGAGAAGCTGCAGCCGATCATTCGCAACACCGGCCCGTCGCTCAGCCCGTTCAATGCCTGGGTGCTGGTGAAGGGCTTGGAGACGCTGGGGCTCCGGGTCGATCGCCATTGCGCCAACGCCGCGCGCGTGGCCGATGCGCTGGCCGGCCATCCCGCGGTCGGGCGCGTACTCTATCCCGGACGCAGCGATCATCCGCAGCACAAGCTCGCCATGAAGCAGATGTCGGGCGCGGGGGGTGTCGTCACTTTCGACCTCAAGGCCGGCAAGTGGGCGGCGTTCGAAACGCTGAACCGGCTGCAGCTTGTCGATATCTCGAACAACCTGGGCGACGCCAAGAGCTTGGTCACCCATCCGGCGACGACGACGCACATGCGCATCGGCGCCGAGGAGCGCGCCAGGCTCGGCATCAACGACGGCACCGTCCGCATCTCGGTCGGTCTCGAAGACGCCGAGGACATCATCGCCGACCTGGTGCAGGCCCTCGGTGGCTGATCAGGGGGGCTGATGTCCCTGGCAGCCACGCTCTGGACTGCCAATCGAGAAGGAGCCGCGCGCATTCTGGCGCACGGCTTCGTGCGCGGCCTGGGCAATGGCTCGCTGCCGGTCGAGTCCTTCAAGGCCTACGTTGCGCAGGACGCCTATTTTCTTGAAGCCTTTGCGCGTGCCTATGCCTTCTGCCTGGCCAACTGCACGACACGCCAGGATCTGCAGGATTTCGCCGAACTGATCGCAGGCGTGCTCGACGAACTGAAGCTGCACGCAAGCTACGCCGAGCGCTGGCAGGTCGATCTCGGCGGCGTGACGCCGATCGCCGCGACCCAGGCCTATGTCGATTTCCTTCTCGTTACCGCGCGGCGTGGCGATCTCGGCGAGACGATCGCGGCCATGACGCCTTGCATGCGGCTCTATGCTTTCCTCGGCCGGTCGCTGTCGGCCGGCAAGGTGGCGCCGTTCTACGCCGACTGGGTGAAGACCTACGCCGATCCCGGCTTCGAGGCGCTGGCGGTGCGGCTCGAAGCGCTGCTCGACAAGCATGCGACGGATACTGCCGCGGTGCGCGCCAACTACACCCGCGCCATGGACCTCGAATACGGCTTCTTCGACGCCAACTTGTTGTCGTCCTGAGCGAAGCGAAGGACCTCACCGAACGACCAGACACGGACCACCAGCATCGAGCGCGAAGCTGATGTGAGATCCTTCGCTACGCTCAGGATGACAGAAGTAGAGCCGTCTCAAAGCGTTGCGAGCTTTTCCATCGAACGGTCGAGCGCACCGTGCAGGTCGGCGGTAAGCTTGGCGCCCATCGCCGCGCGCACTTCCTGCTCGGCGGCGGCCCACAGCGGCAGGGCGCGCTTGAACAGCGCCCGGCCAGGGAGGGTGGCGACCAGCTCGTGCCGGCGCTTGTCGCCTGCTTCGGCGCGCTCGATCACGCCGTTGGCGAGCAGCGGCCGCAGGTTGCGCGTCAGCGTGGTGCGGTCGGTGGCGAGCAGTTCGGAGAGCTGGCCGATGGTGATCGGCCCGCGTGCCGCGACAAAACCGAGCAGCGAGAATTGCGAGATTTTCAGGCCGGTAGGCGCCAGATGCCGACTGTAGATCTGGGTCACGCGCCGGGCCGCGCCGCGCACGCGAAAGCACGTGCACTCGGCGGGTGACAGGCGGATCGGGGTGGGGGCGGACACGGCCGCAACATTATCTTCATCTCTTGCCCGGGCAAAGCCTCAATGTGTATATGCACGTAAATTGTTCGAGGAGATGACGATGGCTGCAGATGCCGGGTTTGGCGTGGTGCCCCTGGAACAGGCCCGCACCATGGATGGGTTGACCTTGTTCAAAGGCCTGTTGGAGGGCCGTTTTCCGGCGCCGCCGATCTCCCGGATGCTTGGGATGACGCTGGCCGAGATCGAATTCGGCCGCGTCGTGTTCGCCTACACGCCGGTCTTCGATCACTACAACCCGCTGGGCAGCGTGCATGGTGGCATCGCCGCCACCTTGCTGGATTCGGTGATGGGCTGCTGCATCCACACCACGCTCAAGGCCGGCATCGGCTACACGACGGTCGAGATCAAGGTGAACTACGTGCGTGCCATGACCGACAAGACCGGCCCGGTCCGCGCCGAGGGCAAGGTGATCAACGTCGGCTCGCGCATCGCCACGTCAGAGGGCCGGCTGGTCGATGCCTCGGGCAAGCTGCTGGCGCACGGCACCACGACCTGCCTGATCTTCCCGATCTAGCCCGGCCGTCGGGACGACGGCGAAGCCATGCGCTACCCTGAGGTATGCCCCAGGCGACCGCCGAACAAGGACTGCTGAAACTCTCCATCGCCGTCACGATCGCGGTGGCGGCGTTCGGCGTCGTGTTCGGCCTGCTGTCGGGGTCGATGTCGATCGTGTTCGACGGCGTGTTCGCCGCCATCGATGCGGCGATGTCGGGACTGGCGCTGTTCGTCTCGCGACTGGTCAGTCGCGTCGCCGACAACCGGCGATTCCAGTTCGGCTACTGGCACATCGAGCCCATGGTGCTGGCCTTCAACGGCGGCACGCTGATGCTGCTCTGCTTCTATGCCTTCCTGAACGCCGTCGGCAGTTTCCTGGACGGCGGACGTCGGCTCGATTTCGACTGGGCGATGGCCTATGCCGTGACGGTCGGTGCCGTTTCGTTCGGCATGTTCTTCTACGCACGGTACCGCAATAGGCGGATCGGTTCCGACTTCATCCGCCTCGATGCCCAGAGCTGGCTGATGTCGGCCGCCATCACCTCGGCGCTGCTGCTGGCCTTTGCCGCGGCATGGTCGCTCGACGACACGCGTTACGCCCATCTTACGCCATACGCCGATCCGCTCGTTCTGGCGGCGCTCACGCTCGTGCTGGTCTTCGTGCCGATCCACACGGTGCGCCGGGCGTTGACGGAAATCCTGCTGATCACGCCGCCCGATCTCGACGCGCTCGTCCGCCACGTCATGGAGGGCGTGACCGCCCGCCACGGCTTCAAGGGCTACACCAGCTACGTCGCCAAGGTCGGGCGCGCGCAGTTCATTGAGATCCATGTGTCGGTGCCGCCCGACACGCCGCTGGACAGCGTGGCGAAAGCCGATGCCATCCGCCGCGAGATCGCCACGGCGATCGGAGGCGAAAGCCCGCATCGCTGGCTCACCATCGATTTTACCGCCGATCCACGCTGGCTGTAGGGGTATTTGACCTTTCGGCCGGAACGTCCCATGTCAGAAAACGAGGGGGTTTCGCCGACCGATGTACACAGCCACTACCCGTGCCATTTGCGTGACCGTCAGGCCGCAATATCTGCCTGACCAATCCGATCCGGCCAGATCGCAGTATGTCTGGGCCTACCAGGTCCGCATCGAAAACAAGGGCAAGGTCACGGTGCAGCTGCGCAGCCGCCACTGGAAGATCACCGATGGACTCGGCAGGCTCCAGGAGGTGAAAGGCCCCGGTGTGGTCGGCAAGACGCCGATGCTGCGTCCGGGCGATGTGTTCGAGTACAGTTCCGGCACGCCGCTTTCCACGCCGTCCGGCATCATGGGCGGGACGTATCAGATGGTGAGCGAGCAGGGAGAAAAGTTCGATATCGAGATTCCGACCTTCTCGCTCGATATGCCGGCCGAGAAGCGTCACCTCAATTGAAACGGCACCAATCGAGC
>JAUXST010000509.1 GCA_030679805.1 Reyranella sp.
ATTGGAGAACTGGGAACTCGCCTTCGCGCTCGCCGTTCGCGAGGCCGTCGGCGCCGAGTTCAAGGTCGAGACGCCGACACCGGAGATCGAGGCGCTCGCGCGCTATGCCGCCTGGGCGTTGCACCATCCCGAGGGCAAGAAGCGCCATCGCGACGGCCCGCTGTTCAAGGTGCCGCACAAGATCGATCCCGAGCATCTGGTGCCGATCGAGACCGAAGTCGTCGATGGCGTGACGCGCATGAAACTGCCGCGGTCGATGCTGCGCCATCGCGAGGGCTTTGCGCTCACCGACGAGGGCTTCGATCTCGTGCGTGCGCTCGACCACACCAACTACTGCATCTGGTGCCACAACCAAGGCAAGGACAGCTGCTCGCGCGGCCTCAAGGACCGCAAGACCGGCGCCTTCCAGAAGTCGCCGTTCGGCGTGACGCTGGCGGGCTGCCCGCTCGAGGAAAAGATCTCGGAGATGAACCTGCTGAAGAGCGAGGGCTTCTCCGTCGGCGCGCTGGCGATGGCAGTGGTCGACAATCCGCTGGTCGCCGCCACCGGGCACCGCATCTGCAACGACTGCATGAAGGCCTGCATCTACCAGAAGCAGGAACCGGTCGACATCCCGCAGATCGAGACCCGGACGCTGAAGGACGTGCTCTCGCTGCCCTGGGGCTTCGAGATCTATTCGCTGCTGACGCGCTGGAATCCGCTCAACCTCAGCCGTCCGATCCCGCGTCCGTCGACCGGCCGCACCGTGCTGGTGGTGGGCCTGGGTCCGGCGGGCTTCAACCTCTCGCACCACCTGATGAACGATGGCCACACCGTGGTGGCGATCGATGGGCTGAAGATCGAGCCGCTGCCGCCCGAGCAGTCGGGCGTCGTGGCCGACGGCACGCGCGTGCCGTTCGCCGCCGTCGAGGATGTCGCCAGCCTGCGCGAGGACCTCGGCGAGCGTGCGATGGCGGGTTTCGGCGGCGTCGCCGAATACGGCATCACCGTGCGCTGGGACAAGAACTACCTGAAGATGGTGCGGCTGCTGCTCGAGCGGCGCGGCCAGTTCTCGATGTTCGGCGGCGTGCGCTTCGGCGGCACGGTCACGGTCGAGAGTGCCTTCGCCATGGGCTTCGACCACATCGCGCTCTGCGCCGGCGCCGGCAAGCCCACCGTGCTCGACCTGCCCAACGGCCTGGCCCGCGGCGTGCGCGCGGCCTCGGACTTCCTGATGGCGCTGCAGCTCACAGGCGCTGCGAAAAAGGACTCCATCGCCAACCTGCAGATTCGCCTGCCGGTGATCGTGATCGGCGGCGGCCTG
>JAUXST010000519.1 GCA_030679805.1 Reyranella sp.
GTCACACCGCTCGACGCGACCGACTGGCAGGGGCTAGCCCCTGCCAGAAAAGCAAACCGAGCGGACACATCACCTGCTACCTAGACCGGACAATTTAACTTGCTACCAACACTTTTCCTGCGGCCTCGGAAGCCCCTAGGCCGGCAGCTTCTTGGCCATCTCCGCCGGCACCCTCACCGCCATGTCTAGCAGCATCTGGGCGAAGGCCTTGGCCAGTGGATCGGCTTTCAGGGAGGCCATGCCGCCGCCGCCCAGCGCCTGGCGCAGCAGGAAGTTGAAGCCGTTGATGCCCGGCAGGCGCCAGCGGCTCACCTTGCCGTTGATCCGGTGGGCGAAGTACTTCGCCACCGCCTCGTCCGTCACCTCGGCGTCCAGGATCGGCTGGTACTCGGGCTTGCGGGCAAAGATGCCGATGTTGGCGTTGTCGCCCTTGTCGCCGGAACGGCCGTAGGCCAGCACCACCAGCGGCACGGTCTCCGTCGCGCCCGATGACGCCGCCGCGACCGCCGGCGGTGCTTCGACCGGCAGCGACTTCAGATCGAAGCCGCCGCTGCGGGCGCCTTCCTGCATCGCAATCTGACGGCCGTCGACATCGACGGTGACGGGAACCTGGTTCTTCGGCACCAGGCAGGAGAACATGCGGATCACCGGCGAGGGCGAGACGCGGCCGGCACCGAAGCTGCCGGTCATGCCGACGACACCGCCGGTCGACATCGGCGCGATCTCGCGGCCGAGCAGCGACAGCGCCTCCTTCTGATCGTGCTTGGCCGCGATCTTCACGACCACTTCGCGGCTGTCCTGCGCGCGCGAGTGCGGACCGTAGGTCGCCTCGGCGCCGATCACCTCGATGCTGATGTCGCGGAAGTCGGCCATGCCCTTGTCCTTGAGCATGCGGCGCGTCTTCTTGACGATCGATTCGGCGCTGTGACGGCCCTTGGCCACCGCCTCGCGACCGCCCAGCATGAAGATCGAGGCGAACTTGTAGCCGTCGGGAAATGTCGTCGAGACCTTGTAGGTGTCTGTGGGCGGCCGTCCCCGGGCGCCCGATACGCGCACGCGATCCTTGCCCACCTGCTCGTAGCGTGCCTCGGTGAAGTCGCAGACCACATCGGGCACGATGTAGGCACGCGGGTCGCCGATCTCGTAGAGCATCTGTTCCGCCACTGTGGCCGTGGAGATCAGCCCGCCGGTGCCCTCGGGCTTCGACAGCACGAAGGAACCGTCGCTGGAAACTTCGGCGATCGGAAAACCCATGTTGTCGTAGTCCGGCACCAGCCGCCAATCGGTGAAGTTGCCGCCGTTGCACTGGGCGCCGCACTCGATGATGTGGCCGCATAATGTGCCGGCCGCCAGCCGGTCGAGATCTTCCGGCGTCCACGAGAAGGCATGGATCAGGGCGCCGAGCGTCACCGCGGAATCGACGCAGCGGCCGGTGATCACCACGTCGGCACCTTCGGCCAACGCACGAGCGATCGGGAAGCCGCCGAGATAGGCGTTCATGCTGACGATCTTCACGGGCAGCTCGGCGCCGGTATCCATCTCGCGGATGCCGGCCGTACGAAATTCCTCGGCGCGCGGCAGGATGTCGTCGCCCAGCACGACGGCGACTTTTAGCTTCACGCCCGCCGCCTCGCAGGCTTTCAGGACGGCGTCGCGGCAGGCCTGCGGATTGACGCCACCGGCGTTGGTCACGACCTTGATCTTCTTCTCGGCGATCTCGCGGGCGAGCGGGCCCATGACCGCCGTGACGAAGTCCACGGCATAGCCCGCCTGCGGATTGCGCAGCTTCTGCACCGCCATGATCGACATGGTGACCTCGGCGAGATAGTCGCTCACCAGGTAATCGACGCTGCCGTGGCGCACGAGCTGCACTGCGGCGGTCTCGGTGTCACCCCAGAAGCCGGAGTGGCAGCCGATACGCACCGATCCTCTAGCGGTCTTGCCGGTCATCGTCGTTTCTCCCGGATCTTCCCCGCTTTCTTACCGCCTTTGCGGCGCGAACCGGAAGCGGCGCGGTCGCGTTCCAGCCGCAATGCGACGCCGTCCAGGAACATGCCGAGGCCCGAGGCGAACAGCCGCTCGACATGCTCGGGGCCGAGCCAGGGCGCTACACGCGCGACATTGGGCAGCTGTGTCGCGTCGAGCGCCGCCGGCGCCACGGTGGATTGCCGCACGGCAATGCCTGCGAGCGCCGCGCCGTTGGCGAAGGCGCCGAGGCCTCGGAAGATGTCGGCCGCCAGTTCGGGCGACGCGCCCGCGGCGATCAGCGTTCCCACGACGCGCTCGACGAAGCCGAAAGCTGCCACCGTATTGAACCGTCGCGTCGCGAGCAGCGGGAAGGCTTCGGGATGCCTGTCGGCCAGGGCGACGTAGCTGCGAACGACCTCGCCCAGCCAGGCGACGACGTCGCTGGACGGTTCGGGCATGTCGATCTCGCCGACCAGCCGTTCGGTGACGGCGTCGAGCAGAGCCGCCCGGCTGGGGAAATGGTGATAGAGCGCCATGGCCTCGACACCGAGGGCCTCGCCCAGGCGGCGCATGCTGAGCGTCTCGAGGCCATCACGGTCGATCAGCCGCAGCGCCACCACCGCGATGGCATCGGGCGAAAGCCGTTCCCTGGGCTGGGACTTGGAGGGTGATCGCATGTTTGTGACTTTACAGTGTAAATCCGCTCAGCCAACCTACCTTACATCGTAAGCTTTGTGGAAAATGAACATGTCGATGAGCGATTCACTCCTCGCCGAACGGGTGGAGACGGCGGGCTGGACCGACCTGATGCGCGCCTGCCCGGACGGCCTCGCCGCCGGGCTCGGCCTGTCGGTCACCGAACGGGCGGGCGCCATGACATCCCTCGCCAACCGCATCCCGGTGGCGATGTTCAACCGCTCCAGCGGCTGGCGCACGCCGGAAGACTGGAAGGCGGCGCTCGCCCGCCACAGGGAGAGTCGCGCCGAGGACTATTTCCTGCAGCCGCTTCCCGACGCCGGCGCGACGTTCGCCGGCTGGGCCTTGGCCGAGGGATTGGTGCTGCGCAGCCGCTGGACCAAGATGATTCGCAGCTGCGATACCCCGCCGGAGGCCAGGACCAGCCTGCGCATCAGCGAAGCCGGACCGACGCATGCGCAAGCCTTCGCCGAGGTCGCCCTCGCCGGCTTCGGCATGCCGCCGATGCTGGCGCCGTGGCTCGTGGCGCTGTCGGGACGTCCGGGCTGGCACACCTATGTCGGCTGGGACGGTGACGCTCCCGTGTCAGCGGCGGCGCTCCGCATCGACGGCGACACGGCATGGTGCGGCCTCGGCGCCACGCTGCCTGCCCATCGCGGGCGCGGCGGCCAGAGCGCCTTGTTCGGACGCCGCATCGCCGATGCGCGCGACGCAGGGTGCCGCGTCGTCGTCACCGAGACCGGCGAAGACACCGAGCGAGCGTCCAATCCGTCCTATCGCAACATGGTCCGTGCCGGCTTCCGCCTCACGCATCTGCGCGAGAACTGGGCGCCGCCGAAGGCCTAGCCCTCCGGTTCGATGCCGGCTTCCTTCACGAAGCGCGCCCACTTGGCGATCTCGGCCTTCTGGAAGGCAGCGAGGTCGGCCGGCGAGCCCAACTTCATGATCACGTTGAAGTCGCGCATCCTGGCCTGCATCTCCGGCTTTGAATATTCCTCGCGCACGATGGCATTGAGGCGATTGACGATTGCCTCGGGCGTCTTGGCCGGCGCGAACAGGGCGTACC
>JAUXST010000525.1 GCA_030679805.1 Reyranella sp.
CCCGACCTCGACTTCCTGCGCGAGATCCGGCTGTCGCTCGATCCGGCGCTCGAATGCCCGCCGATCCTGGCGCCGCTGATCGATCCCAACGAGCACAGCTGCGGCACGGTGCGCCCGCACGGCGCGCGCGAGCTGGCGCAGCCCGAGCCGGGCTTCTACTTTGCCGGCATGAAGTCCTATGGCCGCGCGCCCACCTTCCTGATGCTGACCGGCTACGAGCAGGTGCGCTCGATCGCCGCCGAAATCGCGGGCGACCACGCGGCCGCGGCAAAGGTCGAGCTGGTGCTGCCCGAAACCGGCGTCTGCAGCGGTCCCGGCCCGTCGTTCTCGACGACGGGCGAAGCCGCGGCATCGGGCTGCTGCGCACCCTCGGCCGCCCTGCCGGTGAGCGGCTGCGGCGCCCAGGCAATCCGCGCCGTCGATGCCGAACAAAAGGCGGCGGCGGCGGCCCCGACCAAGGGCGGTGCGTGCTGCGGATGAGCGCTGTTTCACCTCCGATACCACCCCCCATGCCAATGGGCCCGCTGGGCGGATCCTTCGCCTGGCGCGCGGAGGCCTTCCACGATTACGATTCCTGGGCGCTGCATGTCACGCCCCAGGACATCGCCGAGATCGAGGCCGCGGCAACCGCGACCAAGACCTCGTGCCCCGACCTGCGCACGATGACCCGCGAGCATTTCCTGCTTCCGGGTTTCGCGCGAAAACTCGCGACGCTGCGCCATCGCATCCTGGGCGAGCTGGGCTTCGGCTATGTCCGCGGCCTGCCGGTCGAGAGCTGGGATCCCGACTTCCGCATGCGCGTCTACTGGGGCCTCTCGCGCCACATCGGCGATCCGGTGCCGCAGAACCGCAACGGCCATCTGATCGGCCATGTGATCGACATCGGCACCTCGGTGAACGACGCCAACAAGCGCATCACCCAGACCAATGCCGAACTCTCCTTCCATGTCGATTCCTGTGACGTGGTGGCGCTGCTCTGCCTCGCCACCTCCCGGTCGGGCGGCGAAAGCGCGATCGTGAGCGGCGTCGCCGTGCACGACGAGATGATGCGCACGCGCCCCGACCTCTGCGCCGCACTTTACGGCCCGATCCCGATGGACCGCCGCGGCGAGGTGCCGGCCGGCGGCAAGGGCTGGTACGAAATGCCGCTGTTCAACTGGTATCGCGATTCCTTCACCGGCTTCGCGCCGGTGCGGCTCTATGTCGAATCGGTGCGCCGCTTCCCCGACGCGCCGCCGCTCGCGCCGATCCTCGCCGAAGCACTCGATCTCTTCTACGAACTCTGCGCCGATCCGCGCTTCTGCCTGATGATCCCTTTCAGGCCGGGCGACATCCAGTACATCCACAATCACGTCGTCTTCCATGCCCGCACCGCCTACGTCGATCACCCGCCGCCCGCGCCCAAGCGCCACCTGATGCGCTTGTGGCTGTCGGCGGTCGACGGCCGCGAGCTGCCGCAGGCGCTGCTGGCCAAATGGCCCGTCGTCGAGCGCGGGCGCTTGCGCGGCGGCGCCGTCAGCGCCCCCGACCGCGAATGGATCGTGCCGCTGGAAGCGGAGACGCCGGCCTATTGATGGACAAGTCCGGTACGGGCGTTTCTTCTGCCACCAGCGGCGGCCTTGTCGCCACCGCGGCGCTGATCGGTGTCTTCGCCACCATGCCCGGCCAGACCGTCGGCGTGTCGGCCTTCATCGATCCGATCGCCTCCGATCTCGGCCTCGGCCGCTCGCACGTGCTGGTGCTCTACAGCCTGGGCACGTTCTTGGGCATCCTGTCGGCGCCCTTCATCGGCAAGCTGGTCGACCGCTTCGGACCGCGCCGCCTGATCGTGCCGGCGGTCGTGTCGGTCGCGGCGGCCTGCGGCATCATGAGCCTCGCCCACGATGCCTGGTCGCTGGGCCTGGGCTTCCTCGCGCTGCGCGCCGCCGCCATCGCCGGCCTCAGCCTCGTCACCATGCAGATGGTAAATCTCTGGTTCGACCGTTTTCGCGGCCGCGTCACCGCGCTCGCCATGATGGGCCTCGCCCTGGGCGGTCTCGTCATCCCGCCGCTGGTCGAGCCCATCATCCAGGGTCAAAGTTGGCGGACGGCCTATCTCGTGCTGGCGGCCGGAGTCCTGGCTGTCATGCTGCCGGTCGGGCTGGCTTTTTATCGCAACCGGCCGGAGGAACACGGCGCCGTCCGCGATTTCGGCCGCGCTTCGGCCGGCGGCGGCACCATGCCGGCGGTCGGCCTCACGCTGGCGCAAAGCATGCGCACCAATGCGTTCTGGTATTTCAGCGGCCTCACCGTGCTCTCCAACGGCGTCGGCACCGCGCTCATGCTCGACCATGTCCGGGCCATGGCGGAGGCCGGTCTGGCGCGCGACAGCGCCATCGGCCTGCTGGGCGCGATGACGACGACGCAGGCGATCGCCACGCTGTGTAGCGGCGCGCTCATCGACCGCTTCGGCGCGCGGCCGGTCGGCCTCTTGGGCCTCTGCCTCCTGGGCTTTTCCGTCACCTGCCTGTGGACGAGCCCGGCGCTCGCCGGCGGCCTCGCCTACGCCATGACGCTGGGCGCCATGATCGGCACCTTGCAGATCGTCTATTCGGCAGGCCTCGCGGAGTCCTTCGGCCAGAAACATCTCGGCACCATCCGCGGCACCCTGTTCGTTATCGGCGTTTCCGGCGCGGC
>JAUXST010000558.1 GCA_030679805.1 Reyranella sp.
AACCGACATGAAAAAGCCCGCCGGATTTCTCCCACGGGCGTCTCCCATCATAGCAAAAAATCTAGCAAAAACCTGTTGAACCTGCAAATGCCAGCAGTGCTTGCACCCGCTAGCCGGCGAGCTTCGCCAGCGCCTCGCCACTCAGGCGATAGGGCAGCCAGTTGCGGATCCAGCGGAAGCCCATGCGCTCGTAGAAGCCGCGCGCCGGGTTCCAGTCGAGCACATTCAAGTCGATGCGCTTAAAATCTTTGGTCACGCACTCGCGGGCCAGCGCCGCCATCAAAGCGCGGGCGACGCCGCCGCGGCGCTCTTCGGGCACGACCCAGATGTCCTCGACGAAGATGCCGCGCGCCGCGGTCCAGACCGAGTAGTTGAAGGTATAGAGCGCGAAGCCCACCGGCGTGCTGCCCCGCTCGGCGATCAGGGCCGCGAATTTCGGATCGGCGCCGAAGCCATCGCGGGCCAGCGTCTGCGGCGTGGAGGTCACGGCATCGGGCTCGTCCTCGTAGGTGGCGAGATCGACAGAGAAGCGATGGAGGAGTTCTACGTCCTCCACGGTCGCCGAACGAACGGCAACGGCCATAGGACTAGACGACAAGGTAGCCTCCATCGACGGGCAGAACCGCCCCCGTCACGTAACTCGCGGCATCGGAGCAGAGAAAGACCACGGGACCGATCAGTTCCTCCGGCTGGCCGACACGCTTCATCGGCACGTGGGCGAGGAAAGCGTCGAGCCGCTTGGGATCGGCCATGGTCACCTCGGTCATCGCCGTGGCGATGATGCCGGGCGCGATGGCGTTCACCCTGATCCCGTCGGGCGCCAGTTCGCTCGCCAGGCCGCGCGTGAACTGCGCGATGGCGCCCTTGGAGACGGGATAGGCGCCGCTGCCGGCTGGCGCGGTGAAGGAATTGATGGAGCCGACATTCACGATGGTGCCCCGTGTCTGCTTGAGCTGATCGAGGAAGGCCATCGTGACGTTGAAGGTACCCTGGACATTCACCGCCATGGTCCTGGCCCAGCGCTCCCTGCCGTCGGCTGTGGCGAAACCGCCGCGCAGAAAAATGCCGGCATTGTTCACCAGGATACGGATCGGGCCGACCAGCAGGGCGATATCCTCGGCAAGCTTGCCGCAGCCCACTTCGTCGGTCACGTCGAGGGCAAAGCCGCGCGCGTCGCCGCCCGCCTTGACGATCGCCTCAGCGGAGTCGTGCGCCGTCTGGCGGTCGATATCGGTCACGATCACCCGGGCACCAGCCTGTGCCAGCCCGTGGGCGATGGCGGCGCCGTTGCCGCGCCCGGCGCCGGTCACCAGCGCGATGCGGCCGGCCAAAACGCCGGTCACTTGGCACCGCCTTGCAGTGGGTCGCGGGCGGCGGCTAACGCCTCGCGGATGACGGCATCGTCGCCGACATGATTGACCAGCAGCAGGATCAGCCGCGCGTCGAAAGCGCGGCACGCCTCGTCGTCGAGATCGCGGTGCGCGTCGACGATGGCGTTGTAGATATCGTCGGGTCGCGCGAGATTGAGCGAGCGCCGCAACGCCCCCGAAACCCCGTCCGTCATGGATGCCTCCTTCAGCCGGTGACCGTCGCGCGCCGCAACGCCGCCGCCAGCGCCGCGCCATCGGGCCTACGCCAGCGGGCCGCGACGTAGCGATCCGGGCGGATCAGATAGGTCGTGCCCGGCGGCGCATCGTAGCGTTGGCGCAGCAGGCCGTCGCGGTCGCTCAGCATCGTCCAGCCGGGCGGCGACGTCCCTGTCTGCGCGATCATCAGGCCGGCCACGTCGGCCGGCAGCACCGGCAGGTCGGCCGCGCGATCGGCAAAGCACAGCACCGTAAACCCAAGCCCGAGATGGTCGACCAGAAAGCCGTCACCGCTGTTGCCGACCGGTGCGTCGAGCATGGCGCGGCCCGGCCCCGGACCACGAGTCCAGTCGGTATCGCCGTCGGGCGTGTCGAGCGGCGAGTCGGGCTGGATCGTCGGCACCGACAGTCGCCCGCTGTTGACGAACGCGCGGGCGAAGGGAAAGTTGCGCGCCAACGCCAGGGCAGCGTCGCGGAAAGCGCGCGACGACGGAAACTTCGGCGTGATGAAGTCGGTGCTGCGCGTCGAGTTCAGGATGTTCTCGCGCCCAGCCGCGCGGCGTTCGCTGCAGTAGCTGTCGAGCAGCGCGAGCGGTGACGTGCCGCCCAGCACGCGGGCCAGCTTCCAGGCGAGATTGTCGACGTCGGCCACCGCCGCGTTGCCGCCGCGGGCGCCAAAGGGCGAAACGACATGCGCCGAATCGCCGGCGAAGATCACCCGGCCGTGCACGAAACGCTCCATCATGCGGCAGGTAAAGGTGTAGACGCTGGTCCACTCGTGCTCCCAGCTGGCGCCGGCGCCGAACATCTGGCGCAGTCGGCGGTCGACGTTCTCCGGCTTCTTCTCCTCTTCCGGATCGGCATCGCGTCCGAGCTGGAAGTCGACGCGCAGCACATTGTCGGCCTGGCGATGCAGCAGCACGGAGTTGGTCGGGTGGAACGGCGGATAGAACCAGAAGCGCCGCTCTTTCGGCAGCTCGCTGGTGAAGCGGATGTCGGCGATCAGGAACTGGTCGTGGAAGACCTCGCCGGGAAAGGGCAGGTCGAGCAGGTGTCGCAGCGTGCTGCGCACGCCATCGCAGGCGATCAGCCAGTCCGCTTCCAGCGTGTAGCGTCCGTCCGGCGTTTCGACTTCGACCGCAACCGACTGAGGGCCTTGCCGCACGCCCACGACCTTGTTGCGGAACCGCAGCTCGATCAGCTTTTCGGCCAGGCAGCGATCGTAGAGAAACTCCTCGACGTAGTATTGCTGCAGGTTCACGAAAGCCGGGAACTTGTGGCCAGGCTCAGGTGCCAGGTCGAAATGGTAGATCGGCTTGTCGCCGAGATAGACCTCGCCCTGCTTCCAGGTGATCCCCTTGTCGACCATGCGCTGGGCGACGCCAAAGCGATCCCAGATCTCGAGGCTGTGCTTGGCCTGGCAGATCGAGCGGCTGCCGAAGCTCACCGTATCGTCTTCGTCGAGGACGACCGCGGGGACGCCACGTGCCGCCAGCGCCAGCGCCAGCGTCGGCCCGGCAATCCCCGCCCCCACGATCACGACCGGTCGGCGAACGGCCCTGCCGTCGAGTTCCGCCGGCCGGCGATAGGGATAGTGGCGATAGGTGTATGAGGCCATCGCCTATGGCGCTCTTTGTGCAAGCTTCGCAACAAGCTCGATGGCCGCCGATTCACCTGGCGACCCCACCAGCGAGCCCGCTTCTGCCGGACTGACCCACCGTGCCAGATCGTGCTCGGCCGACGTCACGAGCTCGCCTGCCACGTAACGGCACCAGAATGTCATGCCGATCGCTTCTTCCCGATCGGCACCGCGATAGAAATGAAACGTGGCCACCGGCGCTTTGATCTCGACCTGAAGGCCCGTTTCCTCGAGCACTTCTCGTCTGACGGCTCCTTCCGCCCCCTCACCATATTCGACACGTCCCGAACCGGTCTCCCATGCACCCGGTGCATGGTCCTTGTCGGGGCTCCGCCTCAGCATCAGGATTTCGCCATTGCGTTCGATCACGAAGGCGACGGCCACGACGAACTTTGCGGACATGAGCACTCACACTGTCTCATATTCCTCCCTTGTAGTGCGGGAGAGGAATTACGATTTCTCAAGCGCCGCCCACATTTCGATGTCGCGCTCGGCGGTCCAGATGCGCGGATGATCGAGGCCCTTGGCTTCGTCGTAGGCGCGCGACACGTCGAACGGCATGCAGTGTTCGAAGATCACCCAGTTGCCGTAGCGCGGCTGCAAGGCCGCCATCGCCTTGTCGTACGCCTGCTTAAGGGAATCGCCCGATTCGGCACTGGCCGACACCGCCTTGTAGAGGTCGGCCAGGAAAACCTGCGTTCCGGCGATGCCCTCTTCCACCGGACCCTCGCCGATCAATGCGTCGCCGCGGCCGGGCACCAGCGCCTCTGCCTTGAGATCGCGCAGCTTCTGCAGCGTCTCGGGCCAGTCCTTGTAGTGCGCGTCGCCGCAGTAGGGCGTGGCGCCGTATTCGACGAGGTCGCCGCTGAACAGGGTGCGCTCCTCGGGCAGCCACACGATCGTATCGCCCTTGGTGTGTCCGCGCCCGGCGTGGATGATGTCGACCTGCACCTTGCCGAGCCACAGGCTCATGCGGTCGCCGAAGGTCATGGTCGGCCAGGTCAGGCCCGGAATGGTCTCGGCCGCCTGGAACAGGCGCGGGAAGCGCTGGAGTTCGGACTTGTAGTCCTGCGCGCCGCGCTCGACGATCATCTCGCGCGTCGCCTCGCTGCAGATGATGTGCTCGGGACTGTAGCCGCTGGCGCCCAGCACGCGCACCGCATGGTAATGCGTCAGCACCACGTACTTGATCGGCTTGTCGGTGACGGTGCGGATGCGCTCGATCACCTGCTCCGCCATCTTCGGCGTCGCCTGGGCATCGATCACCATGACGGCATCGTCGCCGATCACGATCCCGGTGTTGGGATCGCCCTCGGCCGTGAACGCGTAGGCATGCTCCGACAGGCGGCTGAAGGTGATCTTCTTGTCCGCCATGTCTGCTTGCGAGGCGAAGGCCCTGGCCATGTGTCTGTCTCCCCTGCGCATCGGATGTTCGCAGGGAACCTATGCAGCGCGCGCGGCCCAAGTCAAAGCGCGTCGCTGCGGACTATTCACAGGCCGATGCCGGACGGAAAATCGTCAGTCGGAACCGTACTTGTGATAGCGTCCACGGTCGCCTGAACGGACGGCGACCTCGAAGGCGTCGTTGTCGCGTTCCATGCGCAATCGGACCGTCGTGCCGGCCGGGCCGCTTCCCCACAGCTTGCGATAGAAGTCGGCGACGTCGTCCAGCACCTCGTCGTTCAAGGCGTGCAGGATATCGTGGCGCTGCAGGCCGGCACGATCGGCCGGTCCACCGTCGGAAATGCCCCCGATCACGAGCTGGCCCATGTGCTCGACGGTATAGATGCCGAGCCAGGGCCGCGGCGGCGTCGACAGCCGGCCCTTGGCCACCAGCTCGGAGAAGATCGGTTTCAGTCGGTTGATGGGGACGTACATATTGCCGGGAAAGGCCGGCGCACCGGGCCCCAGCGCCTCCTGCACCAGCAGCGAACCGACGCCCAGCAGAGCGCCGTTGGCGCCGACCAGCGCCGAGCCGCCCCACAGCGGATAGGCGGGAACGGTGAAGATCGCGTTATCGAGCAGATATTCCCAATAACCCGCGAACTCGCGGCGGCTCGCGACCTTGACCTTGAGCGTCGCCTTCTCACCACCGTAGCCCACGACCACGGCCTCGCTGCGCAGCGACAGCGTATCCGAATCACCGAAGCGCATCGGCTTCACGGGCAGCGGCACGTCGGTGCGCACCAGGCCGAAGCCGCTTTCGTAGTCGTAGCCCACGATGTGGGCCGGCCATTCGTTGCCCTCGATGTCGGTGATGGTGACGGTGTCGGCCTCCATGATCAGGTAGCCGATGGTCAGGATCAGGCCCTGCTCGTCGATTACGATGCCGTGGCCCTCGCGTTCAGACCCCAGGGTCTGCGCGGACCGCCGATTCTCCGGAATGGTCGTTTTCAGGCCAACGACGGCCGGCAACACCTCTTCGATGGCCGGCGGAATGTTGGACGACATGCCGGGCGTCCGTGCCTCGACACCTTCCAGGCCGGTCGGCCAGTGGCCGGTACCGTTCGCTGAACCGTTCAACCCTCGGGCCATTCCTACACCCCTACATTTACAGTGGGCGCGTCCACAGTCTCAAAGATAGGCGTCTGCCGCGCCGATTGCTATATGACGGTGCATGGCGCCCCCCGCCGACCCGTTCGAAATCACCGACGATCCCGTCCCGGCCGAGCCCGAGCCGGCGCGGCGTACCGTTGCCTCCACGGCCCATCTCGACGGCCTGAACGACGAGCAGCGGCTGGCCGTGACCCACCAGGGCGGGCCGCTGCTGGTGCTGGCCGGCGCGGGCACGGGCAAAACCCGGGTTCTCACCTCGCGCATTGCCCACCTCCTGATCACCGGCCAGGCGCGGACCTCGCAGATCCTGTCCGTCACCTTCACCAACAAGGCGGCCCGCGAGATGCTGGACCGCGTCGCCTCCCTGATCGGCGGTGCAGCCGACGGCATGTGGCTCGGCACCTTCCACGCCATCGGCGAGCGCGTGCTTCGCCGCCATGCCGAGCTGGTGGGCCTCAAGAGCAACTTCACCATCCTCGACACCGACGACCAGACGCGGCTGATCAAGCAGCTGCTGCAGGCCGAGGGGATCGACGACAAGAAATGGCCGGCGCGAGTGCTGAGCGGCATCATCCAGCGCTGGAAGGACCGCGCACTCACCCCCGACAAGGTTTCGGGCGACGAAGCCGGCGAATTCGCCGGCGGCAAGGCGGCCGAGATTTACCGCCAGTACCAGGAGCGCCTCGCCGAGGTGAATGCCGTCGATTTCGGCGACCTGGTCATGCACTGCGTGACGCTGTGGCAGAAGCATCCCGACGTGCTGGCAATATACCATCGCCGTTTCCGCCACATCCTGGTCGACGAGTACCAGGATACCAACGTGGCGCAGTATCTCTGGCTCCGGCTGCTGGCGCAGGGCACCCAGGAGATCTGCTGCGTCGGCGACGACGACCAGTCGATCTACGGCTGGCGCGGCGCCGAGGTCGGCAACATCCTACGCTTC
>JAUXST010000561.1 GCA_030679805.1 Reyranella sp.
CACCGACAACGTCGTGTGGCACGACGAGGACGTGCTGGAGATCCATCCGCACGACGCGGAGGAGCGCGGCGTGCGCGACGGCGATTGGGTGAAGCTCGACAGCCGGGCGGGCGGCACGGCCTTGCACGCGCGCATCACCGATCGCGTGGCGCCGGGCGTGGTTTATACGACCTTCCACCATCCCGAGACCCAGGCCAACGTCGTCACCACCGAGTTCTCCGACTGGGCGACGAACTGCCCGGAGTACAAGGTCACCGCCGTCCAGGTGTCGCCGTCCAACGGCCCCAGCGAATGGCAGAAGGTCTATGCCGAGCAGGCCGGTCACAGCCGGCGGATCGCCACCAAGGTCGCGGCGGAGTAGACGATCATGTCTGCATCCGCCGACAAGCTGGTGATGATGGCCAATCAGATCGCGCGATTCTTCACGCCCCAGCGCGATGGTGATCCTGTCGCCGCGATCGCCGATCATCTGGAGAAGTTCTGGGATCCGCGCATGCGCGCCGCCATCGTGGCGCACCTGGCTGCGGGCGGCGCCGGTCTCGACGCTCCGGTTCGCGAGGCCGTCGGACGCTTGAAGGTGGTGAAGAGTCCCGAAAGGGGATTGTCAGCCTAGCGGACATCGGCCACACCATTTCCGCGCCGATCCAACGGACGCGGATGGGACCGCTTCATGAAACCGGAAGCTGAACTCAAGATCGTCTTCGACCAGGCGGGCGACGCCGACGCGCAGTTCGTGCGCGATCATCTCGACTTCTACAATGTCGGCGTCACCGGCGTGTCGGCCTACTATCCGGTGAATTTCTTCCTCAAGAACGACCGCGGCGAGACGATGGGCGGATTGCTCGGCAGCGTCTGGGGCGGCTGGCTGCACATCACGTTTCTCTGGATCGACGAGGCCGTGCGCGGCCGGCGCTGGGCGACCAGGCTGATGGACGAGGCCGAGGCATACGCCATCGAGCGCCACTGCCACTCGGCGACGCTGGATACCCATTCCTTTCAGGCGCGGCCGTTCTACGAGAAGCGCGGCTACGAAGTCTTCGGCACGCTCGACGACTACCCCAAGGGCCACAAGAAATTCTTCCTGAGAAAAAAATTGACGCCGCAGTAGGCAGTCCGAAGGCCCATCCGCGGACGATCCTCAGTCGATCAGTCGCCCGTCTGCGTCGAAGAACGGGAACGGCCCGTCGTAGCTGCCGATGGCCGCGGTGTGGCTGACGAGGAGTCCGTGGGCCCAGTTGTGCAGCATGTAGCCAGGCGGCTCCATGCGGAAGCGGCTCGGCGCGTCGTCGTGCAGGTCCAGCGCCACTTGATGGGCCGGGCTTGGCGCGGTGAGCACACGCCGGCCGCCGATCTGGGTCTGGATCGAGCGGTGCAGGTGGCCGCACAGCACGGCCTCGACCTGGGGGTGACGCGCCATCACGGCGGCAAAGCCGTCCGAACCCTTGAGGCCGATCTTGTCCATGTGGCCTATTCCCGTTGGAAACGGCGGGTGGTGCATCAGCACCAGGGTAGGCACGTTCGGTCTTTGGCCGAGCGTGCGGTCGAGCCAGGCAAGCCTGTCTGCGCAAAGCTCGCCGCCGCCCTCGCCAGGGATCAGCGTGTCGAGACCGATGAGTCGGAGCGGCCAATCGTCCACCGCGAATTGCAGGAATCCCTGCTCGGGCAAATAGCCGCCGGAGCGAAAGGCTTTGCGCATGGCCTCGCGTTCGTCGTGATTGCCGGGAATGGCGTACAGCGGCATCTCCAGCGGAGCCAGCAGCGATTGCAGATACTCGTACTCGTCAGGCCGTCCGAGATCGACCAGATCGCCGGTCAACACGATCGCATCCGGCTGTGGCGTGAGGGCCAGGACGGTCCGCACACACTCCGCAAGCATGGCGGCGGTGTCGACGCGGCGATAGGCGAGCTTGCCGGGCAGCTTGATGTGGGTGTCGGTGATTTGGCAGATCAACATCGGTTCGGCCTCCACGGCCTTACAGCGCCATCAGTCCGCGGGGATCGATCCGCAGGCCGATGGGCTCGTCGTGGGTGAAGTCGCGCCGTGCGCCGGTTTCCGTAACCAGGGGCTTTTCCATCCCGACATCGATGAACAGCCTGGTGCGATCACCGAGAAAGAACGCCGCTGTCAGCCGGCCGCGGAGATGCGCTTCGGCGGTGTCGTCGAGCGTGACGTCTTCGGGGCGGAACAGCGCTTCGCTGGCGCCGGGGGGTGCTTCCCGCCAGGGGATCGCGCCTGCCGCCGTGACAAAGGCGCCGTCGCGCACCGTGCCATTGATGCGATTCATGGTGCCGATGAAGTCGGCGACAAAGCGCGTCGACGGCCGTTGATAGATATCGCGCGGCTTGCCCACCTGGGCCACGCGGCCGTGGTCCATCACCACGATGCGGTCGCCCAGTGCCATGGCTTCCGCCTGATCGTGGGTCACGTAGATCGCCGTGATGCCCAGGCGGCGCAGCAGCTCGTCGATCTCGAGCCGAAGTGCATCGCGCAGCTTGGCATCCAGTGCCGTCAGAGGTTCGTCCATCAGCAGGACGCGCGGCCGCACGGCAAGCGCGCGCGCCAGCGCCACGCGCTGGCGCTGGCCGCCGGAGAGCTGGTCGATGCGCCGGTCCGCCAGCGCCTCGATCCGCATCATTGCCAGCATCTCGGCGACGCGCCCGGCGGCCTCGGCCCCGGCAACGCGCCGGACGCGAAGCCCATAGCCGACGTTCTCGGCGACACTCATGTTGGGAAACAGGGCGTACGACTGGAAAACCATTCCGACGCGACGCCGTTCGATCGGCAGTGCGGTCACGTCCTCGCCGTCGAACAATACCCTTCCACCGGGATCGGGCGTCTCGAGGCCTGCGATGATGCGGAGCGTGGTGGTCTTGCCGCAGCCACTGGGGCCGAGGAACACGATGGTCTCGCTGGCGGCGATCTCGAGCGTCAGTGGATGCAGGGCCCGGGTGCCATCGGCAAACGTCTTGCCGCAATTCTCCAACGTGATGGCGATGGGTTTGAAGCCTTCCGTCATCTCCTACTCCTCGGTACGCCGCGGCCTTCAGCGGACATGGCGCGTCATCGCCTGCAGCGCCAGCAGCAGCGGCATGATCATCAGGAAGAAAATCAGCGTATAGGCGCTGCCGACCTCTAGCCGCAGCGACGCATAGGCATCAGCCAGCCCCACCGGCAGGGTCTTGGTCAGGGGCGTATGCAGCAGCCACGTCATGTTGAACTCGCCCATGGAGAGCGTGACAACCATCAGCGAGCCGGCAAGGATGCCCGTGCGGCAGTTCGGCAGCACGACATGAAAGAACCGCTGGGTGAATCCCGCGCCGAGGCTTGCAGCGCCTTCCTCAAGGGTGTTGAGGTCGATGGCATTCAGCACCGCCAGCACCGACCGCACCATGAAGGGCAACGTGAAGAGAATGTGGCCGGTCAGGATGAAGGTCCACGAGGTGCGGAACCCGCCCGCGGCACCGTAGGTGACGATCAGCGCCAGTGCGGTGGCAAGGCCGGGCACCGCTACCGGCATCACCAGCAGCTCCTCGATCGCGCGGGTCATCGCCGTCGGACGCTTGGCCAGCGCGTAGGCGGCGGGGATGCCGAGGACCAGCGTGCCGGCGAGGCATGCAAGGGCAATCCCCATGGAAAGGAAGATCGTGTCTCGGTAGCCCGACCAGACCTCGCCGACCCAGCGGAGCGTAAGGCCGCTCTCGATGCCAGTGAGATAGTTCACCGTCAGGCCGGCCATCATCGAGAGGAAGACCGGCACGATCAGGAAGGCGCAAACGAACAGCGTGAAGCCGAGTTGCAGCCAGAAGAGTGCCCCGCGTCGCTTCATCTCAGCCCGCCGCCGCGACGCTGGAACCGGCGGCCGTGCGTGCCGCTGCCAGCACGACCCAAGTCACGGCGCCCAGCACGAAGCTCAGTGCCGCCGCCGTCGCAATGTTCGCCTGCAGGGTGAATTCCGTATAGATCACCATCGGCAGCACATTGATCCGGGTCGCCAGAGTGAAGGCTGTGCCGAAGGCGCCGACGGCGGTGGCAAAGCAGATGGCGCCGGCCGAAATGAAGGCAGGCTTGAGGCCGGGAATGATGACATCGCGGACCACCTGCCACGTCGAAGCGCCGAGCGAGCGGGCCGCCTCTTCGAGTTTGGGGTCGAGTTTCTCCGCCGCGGCCATCACCGTGAGAATGGTGCGGGGCACGGAAAAATAGACGTAACCCATGAAGAGTCCCGCCATCGAATAGGCGAACACGATCTTCTCGCCGGTCAGCCGAAGGGCGATCTCGCCGATAAGGCCCTGGCGGCCGGCCAGCATGATCACCATGAAGCCGATGACCACGCCGGGGAAAGCCAGCGGGAAGGTCAGCATCGCCACCAGTATCGCGTTGCCGGGAAACCTGCTGCGCTGCAGGAAGACGCCGCTGATCCCGCTGATGACCAGCGTGGCCGCCGTCGTGGCGGCGGCAAGCGCCAGGGTCGAGAGCAGGCTGGCGAAGTAATTGCGGTCGGTGACGATTGCCGCATAGGCGGCGAAGCCGTCGGCGCCGCTGCCACCGATCGCGAACAGCCGCGAAAGCGGCAACAGGAAGAAGGCGGTGAAAAAAATGCCGGCCGGAAGCAGCAGGAGGATCAGTCGCGGGGTTTCGTGGCGCATGATGTGGCTCGAAGCCAACGGGGCGGCCGATGTGGCGACCGCCCCGGCGGGGTTCAATTGATCTCGTTCTTGTAGCGCTCGATGATCATTTTCTGCGCTCCCGCCAGCTTCTTGAGGTCGATCGGCTTGGCGCGTGCGTATTCGCTGTCGGGCAGGAACTTGGCCTTGGCTTCGGGCGACAATTTGTCGGCGAA
The DNA here is from genome assembly GCA_030679805.1 of Reyranella sp. Classification (GTDB taxonomy): domain Bacteria; phylum Pseudomonadota; class Alphaproteobacteria; order Reyranellales; family Reyranellaceae; genus Reyranella. The sequence goes on from JAUXST010000561.1 coordinate 4,842, forward strand.
TATCGGGCGCAGATAGGCATTGCCCCACATCACCTGGCTTTCGTCGGACAGGGTGAAGTCCAGTACCTTCCGTCCGTTGGCGGGATTGGGTCCGCCCTTAACCAGCCCCATTACGTAAGGGAACACCACGGTGCCTTCCTTGGGGATCACGAACTGCACCGGCGCCTTGTCGGTGTATTGCCCGCGATAGGCATTGAAGTCGTAGTCGATCAGGATCGGAATTTCGCCGGAAATGACGCGCGCGTACGACGTCTGCTTCGGGACGATCGGCTGGTTCTTGGCCAACGCCTTGAAGTACTTAATCGCCGGGTCGATGTTGTCGTAGCTGCCGCCCAGGGCGAGATTCACCGCCATCATGCCGAGCTGGCCGACTGCCGCCGAGGTCGGATCGAGATAGCCGACCAGACCCTTGTACTCCGGCTTGAGAAGATCGGCCCAGGATTGCGGCACGGGCTTGTTGCCGAGCGCCTGCTTGTTCACGAAGAGACCGAGCGTGCCGGAGTGGATGGTGAACCAGTATCCGTTGGGATCCTTGAGATCGGCGGGAATCTTTTCCCATCCCGACGGCTTGTAGGGTTCCAGCACGCCCGCATCCTTTGCGGGATCGGCGGCGATGCCGCCGAGATAGGTCACGTCGGCCACTGGATTGGCCTTCTCGGCGATCAGCGCCGCGATTGCCTGTCCGGAATTCTTGTTGTCGGGCGGCACTTGGATGCCGAGCTTGGCCCGGATCGCCTTGAGTTGCGAACCCCAGTCGGCCCATTCGGGCGGACAATTGTAGCAGATCGCCCGGCTTTGCGCCGAAGCTCCGGCCGCCGCGAACAAGGCGGCGAGTCCGAATGTCGCTGCAAGCATCGTACGTCTCAGCATGTTCATCCCCTCTTGTTGATCGCCGATTCAAACGGCACGGTGGCCGTCTCTTCGGCAACGACCAGGCGCACCCTGGCTTGACGCAGAAGCGCGGCGATTTCCGGTGGCACCGGCTTGTCGGTGAAAACGGCGCTGGCTTCGGTGATATGGCCGCCGCGTACCGTGGCGCCGCGGCCGAATTTCGAGTGGTCGAGCACCAGCAGCCGCTGGCGGCAATTCTCCGCCAGCGACTGGCGGACGCGAACCTCGTCTTCCGTGAAGTCGAGCAATGTACCGTCGGCGTCGACGCCACCGACGCCATAGACGCCGTGATCGACGATGAAGCGGCCGAAGAACGCCACCGCCTCCGCACCGACGACGTCGTTGTCGAGCGCCCTCAACCTGCCGCCCGCAATAGTGACTTCGCAGCCGGGACTGCGGCTGAAGGCCAATGCGGCATTCAGGTTGATTGTCATGACCCGTAGGCCTTGGTGCTCGGCCAGGGCATGGGCGCAGGCTTCGGGCGTCGTGCCGATGCCGAAGAACAGCGAGGCACCAGGAGGAATTTCGGCGGCCACCAACCGGCCGACCTTGCGCTTGGCGTCGTTGTTCAGAATCTGACGCGCCGCGTAGGCGAGATTTTCAGTTGCCGGCGGCAGGTCGACGCCGCCATGGCGTCGCCGGAGCAGGCCGCGCTCGCAGAGTCCGTTCACATCGCGCCGAACGGTTTGCGGCGAAACGCCGAATTGGCCAGCCAGCACGTCGATGGTCTGGAAACCATCGCGCGATACCAATTCGATGATTGCCCGGGCACGCTCGCTGGCCACCATGGCTCCGCCCAACTTTCGTATCACCAATCCCACAGTTCAAATGAACCATAGGGAAGGCCGAAAGCGGCGGCAATCACATTCATATGAACTTTTCTTTGCAACGGGATGACCCGGACGGACTATCCCGCCGCTATCTCCTTCAGCTTCTTGTCGATCGCCAGCAGATCGAGCCAGCTCTGGCGCTTGCTAGCCGGCGTGCGCAGCAGATAGGCGGGATGGAAGGTGGGCATGGTCGGCACCTCGGTGCCGTCGTCGAGCTTCAGGCTCGTCCACTTGCCGCGCAGACGCATGATGCCTTCGGTCGTGTCGAGCACCGCCTTGGCTGCCGTGCCGCCGGCCAGCACCAGCAGCTTGGGCCGGGCGAGTTCGATGTGGCGGCGGGTGAAGGCGAGGCAGATCGACTGCTCGGCCAGGGTCGGCGTGCGATTGCCGGGCGGTCGCCAGAACAGGATGTTGGTGATGTAGAGGTCGCGCTCGCGGCTCATGCCGAGGGCGGCGAACATGCGGTCGAGGAGCTGGCCACTCACGCCCACGAACGGCTTGCCGAGGCGATCCTCGTCGGCGCCCGGCGCCTCGCCCACGATCATGACCGGCGCGCCCGGCACACCGTCGGCGAACACCGTGTTCTTGGCGGTGCGCTTGAGCGCGCAGCCTTCGAAGGCACGGACCGCTTCTTCGAGCTCGGGGATGGTGGCGCAGCGCCGCGCAAGTTCGCGTGCGTCCTCGACGAGCTGCGGCGACTCGAGCGGCACCGGCGCACGGACCGCAGGCGGCGGGGCAGGGGCGCGGATCGGAG
>JAUXST010000564.1 GCA_030679805.1 Reyranella sp.
GTCGCTATGGTCAGAGCGAATTGTTGTCGCCCTGCCCGCAAAGCACCCACTGTCCAACAACGACTTCGTCGAATGGAGCGATCTCAAGCATGAGACGTTCCTTCTGAGTCAACACGACCCTGGATCGGATCTACGCAACATAATCCTGAAGAAGCTTTCAGCACCCGGTGACGCTCCCGTTATCGAGACCTGGGACGTCGGGAATGAAAACGTCCTGGCGATACTGGAGGCTGGACTTCATGTCAGCGTTCACTGCGAATCATGGACCAGCCTTGCCTATCCGGGCGTCCGCTTTCGCGAGGTTCGCGATCCATCGGGCCCAAGCCATATTACGTTCACGGCCTGCTGGGAGCAGCACAACAGCAATCCGGCACTGGCGCGTTTCCTCGAGTCATTGCGCAAGACCCATCATCCCACTCCCTTCATTTAGCCCGGGCGTCGGTCACGTGGATGCGGTTCAAAGTGCGGCGCGCCTTGGCGAAGGCTCGATCGGTTGCCATGAATCGCGCCAGCATGGGCGCTACGAGCTTCGACGGATCGATCGCCTGTCCGGTCTCGCGGCCATGGACTTCGGCGTAGAGCAAGAGATCGCGATGGATCGCCGCCGGCAGGTCGACCGTCAACGTCACCGGCTTCTCGTCCAGGATGGCACCTAGTCGCAGCTTCGACATCGTCGCCTCCCTATCCGCGATAAGGCTCAAGCACGAGATCGCGGGTGACGATCACCCGCACGGGATAGCCGGGGCGGATCGTCAGCGTCGGCTGGATATTGAGATTGCGCCGCACGACCTGCTGCCCGGCCTGGTTCAGGGTGTCGCCGGTGCCGCGGCGCAAGGCGCGGACAATGTCGCTGTCGTTCTGATCGGAGCCCAGCTCGGTGCCGACGGCAAGGATGGTCGAGAGAAGCGCGGCCTTGAACAGGGAGCCCCAGTGATGGTCGACGCCGTCCTCCAGACCGGCCTGGCCCGTGGCATCCGCGCCGGGCTGGCGCTCGAGCACGACCGAATAGCCATTGGGCAGAAGAAGCCGCGTCCAGACCAGAAGGAGACGCGACTGCCCGAACGAAACCTGACTATCGTAGACTCCGATCAGCCTGGCGCCCTGCGGGATCAGCAGCGATCCGCCGCTGGGCGTGTCGTAGACGTTCTCCGTCACCTGCGCCGTGATCTGACCGGGCAGGTCGGACCGCAGGCCGGTGACGAGGGCGGCCGGGATGACCGTGCCCGCCTGCAGAACATAGGGTGATGCAGGGCGCGCCAGGCGATCAGGGCTCGTGGTGCGACGATCGACGGGCGCGTTTACGAAGGCGAGCTTGCGATCCTGCGCGTTCTGGATCGACGCTTCATCGGCTGAAGGTATGCTCCCGGACGTCGATGCCTGAGAAGGAGTCGAGGCTGCGCCAACAGGCTGTTGCGGGCGATTGCTGGGAGCAAACAGGCGGCTGACGCGGGCCGATTCCGTCTCCTGCGCTCGGCGCTGCTGCTCCGCATCGGGCGAAGACGGGCTGGATTGACTTTGAGCCGCCACGATCGGCCGGCCGAGATCGCCGGGCAGCGGCGGCCCGAGCGGCGGGACGTCGCGCGGGACTCCCGTGTAGTCGCGCGGCAACCCGGCCAGGCCGTCGGCCATGCGCGGCCGATCGGTGGTGTAGAGTTCCTGGGGTGCGGACCCGCGCAGCCGATCGCCCTGCAAGGCCCACAGCACGGCGCCACAGACCAGGATCGAGGCCAATGCCGTGCCGCCGACCAGGACATTGCGCGAAAGACGCATCACGCGTGGCCCGTCCGACCGCAGCCTGAAGGGACGCGCAGCCGCCGAGGTTGGCGAGTCGGACTGCGATTGATCCGTCATCGCGGCGGCCTGCCGTCAGCGCGAATGATTCGGACCTTCTGCTGGCTCTCGCCGCCCAGCCGCAGCTCGGCTGCGGCGAACAGCCGGTCGACGATCAGCACGTTTCCGTAAGTGCGGTAGTTCACGATCTCCGGCTTGCCGTCCGGCCCGACGATGAAGAGCGGCGGCATCTCGCCCTGCACGATGCCGGCCGAGAACTCGATGTAGACCTTGCGGCCGTCGTCATAGGCGTTGACCGGCCGCCAGGGTGGCGTGTCGCCGTCGATCGCATACCGGTAACGCCGTTGCCCCAGTTCGGGAACGACCGGCGACGGCGGCACGGCGCGAATGCTCCTGCTTCGGCTCTCGGGATAGAACCAGGCGACCGAGGGCATGTAGGGCCGCTCGTGGGCGCGCAGCTCGATGAGATAGGTACGCCGGTCGGTGTTGACGACGAGGTTGGTCTCGATCGCGGGCCAGGTCGGCTTGACCAGGAGGTGGACGCGCCGCGTATCGCCGTTGCCGCTTTCGGTGTCGCCGATGATCCAGCGCACGGTGTCGCCGGCCGCAACCGGCCCGGAGCCGGTGAGCTGCTCGCCCGGCTCAAGGGCGATGTCGGTGACCTGTCCTGGCGCGACGTAGACCTGATAGAGGGCGCCCGGGCTGTAGGGGAACACCTGCACCGCGTTGAAGTATCCCTCGCGGCGCGGCTCGATCCGAGCGGCGCCGTTGGCGGTGTCGACCCGGGCGATCGGCTCCTTCGCTTCCGTCATGCCGCCGCCGCGCGCCGGCGTCCACGACGGCGGAACGTGCAACGGCCGCGGTCGATCCTCGGCGGGCACTGACGACACCGGAAGCGGCGGCACGCTCTCGTCGTAGCTGATCTGCGGTGGCTTGGTCGACGCGCACCCCGCAATCGAGATCAGCGAGATCAGCATCGCGGGCCGCGCGGCACCCCGGCAGACTGCGAGTACAGAAGTTCTCCGGATCGGCGCAGTGCCTCTTTGCTGCATCATTGTGCGAGCTCCTTCGACCAGTTGATGGCGTTGACGAAGACGCCCAGCGGGTTTTTGCGCAGGCGATCGGCATCGCGCGGCGTCTCGATCACGATGGTGAGGATGGCGGTCCAGCGCTCGGTAGCGGCGAGCTGGCCGCTCTCATACCGGCGCTCGGTCCACGCCACGCGGAAACTCTCGGGCGACGCCCTGATGACGCTCGAGACCTCGACGGAGATCTGCATCTTGCCAAACTTGGTGAAGGGATCGTTGCGGCGGGCATAGTCGTTGAGCGCCGCGGCGCCGCGATCGGTGGTGAACTCGTAGGCGCGCAGCCAGCCCTGGCGCAGCACGACAGCGTCGGCCGGCAGCCCGCGCACATCCTCGATGAAGCGTCCCAGGTGGAAGGCGATCTGCGGATCTGACGGCCGGTAAGAGGCATCGGCCGGAGCAACAGCCTGGGCCTGGCCGAAC
>JAUXST010000569.1 GCA_030679805.1 Reyranella sp.
ATAAGTAATGCTCATGGCTCGCCTCGCCGCCGTCGATGTCTGTTCCGTGAAAGCGCGCGAATATAGCGACCGACCCCGTCCGGGCAAGCGGCCGCAAAGCTGCTATAGTGTGTCCCTAGATTAACTCATCATGGCTTCCACCCTAGACCGCCTGAGCTACGCCGCCCGCCAGACCGCGCGGGTCGCCTGGTATGCCGGCCACTATGCGGCGGGGCGACGCCTGCTGAAGCCGATGCCCAAGCCCGACTTTCCCATCGGGCCCACACCCAGCCGCGCCGAGCTGACGGCCGACATGCGCGCGCTCTTCGAGCGCGAATGGCGCGATATCGCGGCCGGCCTGTTTCCGGCACCGCGCGGTCTGGGGCCCGAGCCCGCCGAATTCCTGCGCCGGAGCCTGCTTTATTTCCGCGACCTGCCCCAGGTCGACGCCCGGCGCCACGGCACACTCGACGACGAACTGCCGCCCGGTAACCAGGCCGACGGCCTGCCCGACTACTACCGGCAGAACTTCCACTTCCAGAGCGACGGCTGGCTCTCGGACAACTCGGCCGCACTCTACGACACGCAGGTCGAGGTCCTGTTCACCGGCGCCGCCGACGCCATGCGACGCCGCGCACTGGCGCCGATCGCGACATGGCTCCAGGACCGTAACCAGCGCGAGGTGCGCGGTCTCGACGTCGGCTGCGGCACCGGGCGCCTGCTCGCCTCCCTGCACCGCGCCTGGCCTGGCCTGAAGCTCACCGGCATCGATCTCAGCGCGCCCTATCTCGAGGAGGCGCGCCGCCTGATCGGCCGAACCGCGCGCGTGAAGCTCGAGGAAGCGGCGGCGGAAGCCCTGCCCTTCGACGATGCGAGCCTCGATCTCGTCGTCTCCTCGTTCCTGTTGCATGAGCTGCCGGAAAAGATTCGCGTGCAGGTTCTTGCCGAGATGGCACGCGTGCTGAAGCCCGGCGGCCTGGTCGTGATCGTGGATTCACTGCAGAAGGGCGATCGCCCCGAATGGGACGGTTTGCTCGACCTGTTCCCGCACTATTTCCACGAGCCCTATTACGCCGACTACGTGACCGGCAGCCTCGACGCCTGGTGTGCGACCGCGGGCCTTGCGCCGGTGAGCGGCGAACGCGCCTTCCTGTCGAAGGTCGCGGCCTTTACGCGGGCGTGACGACCTTTTCGCGGCGCCCGCGCAGGCTGGCGCTCTTCAATTGCCCGCAAGCAGCAAAAATGTCGCGACCCCGCGGCGTGCGCACCGGTGCGCTCAGGCCGCCGTCGTTCACGATCTCGGCGAAGCGGTGGATACGGTTGTTGGAGCTGCACTCGTAAGGTGCGCCCGGCCAGGGATTGAACGGGATCAGGTTCACCTTGGCGTGGATCGGCGTCAGAAGGCGCACCAGTTCGCGCGCATCGGCGTCGCTGTCGTTGATGCCTTTCAGCATGGCGTATTCGAAGGTGATGCGCCGGCTGTTCCTGGCACCGGGATAGTCGGCACAGGTCCTGAGCAGCTCGGCGATGGGCCACTTCTTGTTGATGGGCACCAGTGTGTCGCGCACATCGTCGCTCACGGCGTGCAGCGACACGGCGAGATTGACGTCGAGCGCCTCGCCCACCTTGGGGATCATCGGCACGACGCCCGAGGTCGAGAGCGTGATGCGGCGGCGGCTGAGCGCAATGCCCTGATCGTCCATGACGATCTTCAAGGCTGTCACGACATTGTCGAAATTATAGAGCGGCTCGCCCATGCCCATCATGACGATGTTGGAGAGCATCCGCTGGGCATCGGCGGTCGGCGTCGGCCACTCGCCGTAGCTGTCGCGCGCCACCATCAACTGGCCCACGATCTCGGCCGGGGACAGGTTCCGCACCAGCGGCTGGGTGCCGGTGTGGCAGAAGCTGCAGGTGAGCGTGCAGCCGACCTGGCTGGAGACGCAGACCGAGCCGCGGTCCTCCTCCGGAATGTTGACCGTCTCGGCTTCGTTACCGTCGGCGAAGCGCAGCAGCCACTTGCGCGTGCCGTCGACCGAGCGCTGCTCGGTGACGATGCCGGGCCGGTCGATGACGAACAGCTCGGCCAGCCGCAGCTGCGTCTTCTTGGCGATGTTGGTCATCAGGCCGAAGTCGGTGACGCCGTGCCAGTAAATCCACTGCCACACCTGACGGGCGCGGAACGGCTCCAGCCCGGCCTCGACCATCACCTGCTTGAGATCGTCGCGCGACAGGCCGACCAGGCTCCGGCGCAGGTCGTTGCGGCCGTGCGCCAAGGGCAGCGGCTCGACGATCTGAAGCGGTTCGGTGGGCAGGAGGGCCATGTGGCGGCTGAGATAGGCGTCATGTCCGCCGGGCGCAACCGGGGCCGCCCAATCTACTGTTTTGACAGGGCTTTTTGCCGTATCCGCGCCCGCCGCGCGTAGACCGGATCGCCGAACACCGGGAGCGGGACGGCCTCGGTCGGCGCACCCTCCGCCACCGGCCGCGGGGCGTGACGGCCGAGCGTGAGCAGCCGGTCGTACATGACCAGGGCACCGGCGACCCCCAGATTGACCGAAAAGCGGGTCGGGATCTTCACCACGTAGTCGCAGCGCGACTGAATTCCGGCCGACAGGCCCTCGCGCTCCGAGCCCACGATATAGGCAGCCTGGCGCGGATGGCGGAAACTCGGCAGGTCGATGGCGTCATCGGTGATTTCGACCCCGACCAACCGGCAGCCGAGCGGCAGGCGGAACGCTTCGAGATCGGCAAAATGGTAGGTCGGCACCGACCGCGGCGTGTCGGAGGTATCGCTGGCCGAGCCCTGGCGCGGGTTGTACTGGGCCCGCACGGTGAAGACGAAGGACGCGCCGAAGGCATGGGCCGTCCGGAACAAGGTGCCGACGTTCACGGCCTTGCTCGCACCTTCGATTCCGATGCCGAAATAGCCTTTCATGGCCGGGCGATTTGTTGCACTAATCCGTTGCGGGCGTTGCTGTCCCCCGGGTAGCGGCCCGCTCGCCGTGAAACAAGGCCATAATGACCGTTCCTTCGCCGTTGGAAGCCGTTCGCGCACAGTACGAGGCATTCCCCTACCCGCCGCGCGACCCGCGCGACGAGGCGATCCGGCTGATCACCGGCACACCCAGCCACGTCCTCGAGATCAACCACTACCTGTTCTCGGGCCGGCTCAACTTCACCCGGCCCTTTCGTGCCCTGGTGGCGGGCGGCGGTACCGGCGATGCCTGCATCATGCTGGCCCAGCAGCTCGCCGACCGGCGCTGCCCGGGCGACGTCGTCTATCTCGACCTGTCGACCGCCTCGCGCCAGATCTGCGAGGCCCGCGCCAAGGCGCGCGGCTTGCGCAACATCCAATTCGTGACCGGCTCGCTGCTCGATCTGCCCTCGATGAACATCGGCCAGTTCGATTACATCGACTGCACCGGCGTACTTCACCACCTGCCCGAACCCGATGTGGGCATGCGCGCGCTGGCAAGCGTCCTGCTGCCCGATGGCGGGATCGGCGTCATGCTCTACGGCGAATACGGCCGCAGCGGCGTCTACCCCCTGCAGGAAATGCTGCGCACCCTCGCCCCGCTGTCCATGGCGCTCGAGGACCGGCTCGCCATGGCCAAGCGACTGATCCGCTTCTTGCCCACCACCAACCTGTTCCGCCGAAATCCCTACCTCAACGACCATGTCACCGGTGGCGACGCCGGTCTGTACGATCTCCTGCTGCACAGTTGCGACCGCGCCTTCACCGTGCCCGACATCGGCAAGATGGCCGCGGCGGCCGGCCTGCGGGTCGTGGCCTTCCTCGAACCGGTGCGCTACGAGCCCGCGACCTACATGAGCGATCCGGTGATCTCGCGGCAGATGAGCTCGCTGCCCCTGCTCGAGCGCGCCGCCTTCGCCGAACGCCTGGCCGGCAACCTGCGCACGCATGTGTTCTATGCCTCGCGCGCGGGCTTCGACACGGTGGCACGGCCCGAGGACACGTCGGCCATTCCGGTCCTGCGCGACATGGATGCGCAGAAGCTGGCAGCCGGCCTGCAACCGGGCTCTCCCCTGATCGCCAATCTCGACGGCTTCCCATGGCGCGCCCATTTGCCGTCGCTGGCACCCCGCATCATCTCGCAGATCGACGGCCGCAAGACTGTCGCCGAGATCTACACCTCGCTCGGCGCCCAGGGTGGCCTGCCGCAGTGGGAGGATTTCTACGCCCAGTTTGAGGATCTCTACGTCAAGCTGAACGGCGTCAATCACCTGTTGCTGCGTTTCCGCACCTGAGCCGGCGATGAACGGCCACGTCCTGGCGATCGCGCTGGGGAATTCGTTGCTGTGGTCCGTCTATCTACTGCTGACACGTCACGTCGTGAGCGGCGCCCACCTCGATGCCTGGGCCTACACGCTGGTGCAGCTGTTGAGCGCCGGCCTTGCGATGCTGTGGGCCGGTCGGCGGACGCCGGGAAATTGGCGCGATCTGCTGGCACCGTGGACAATCGGCTACGCCTTCATGCGCGTCGTCATCAATGGCTCGACATCAGCTGCTCTCGTCTGGCTCGCCGTCACCCAAAGCACCCTCGTCTCGACGATGAGCGTGCTCATCGGCGCGGCCGTGGGCTGGATTCTGACCCGTCATGCGCCAGCACGCCGCGACTGGCCGGGCCTGCTGCTGCTCGCCGTCGGCGTGGCGGCGTTCACCGCCGCGCTCGCGTCCGACACGGCGTGGCGCGGCATGCTCTGGCTCGTCCTGTCCGAGACGACAGGAGTGGCTGCGTCCTGGGTCATCGCCTACCACCCGCGCAACCGGGCGACCGACCCGGCGACGCGCTCGCGCTTCACCGGCGAAATCCTGGTGGCAGCGTCGCTCGCCTTCATTCTCGTCTGGTCCTCGGCCGGAGCGGTCGGTCTCATGGCCTCGCCCTGGGCCGGCGGGGGCGACGCCTTCGGACGCATCGACCTGTGGCTCTATGCGATCCTCGTCGGACTGCTATTCCGCGCGCCCGGGACATGGCTCGGCTTCTGGACAATCAACACCACGGGCGTGCAGACCTACCTGATCGCGCTCACAGCCATGCCGTTCTTCGCCATCGCCCTCGAAGCTGCTACCGCGCGCCTGGGCTGGCTCGCATCCCCCAGCCTGTCGGTGATGGAATGGCTCGCCGCCGCGATCATCCTGGCCGGCGCGGTGTGGCTGATTGCGATTCGGCTGAGAGCGCCATCAGGCGGCGTTCCATGAGCCGGCGCTCCGGCGTGGTGTGGGCCAGGGCAAGGGCACGTTCGAGATGCGTCCGTGCCTCCGCCTCACGCTTCAGGTCGATCAGGAAGGTCGCGGCGGCAGCGTGCCCGTAGGGACTGGCCGCAAGCAGCGGCAGGCAGGCATTCACGGCTTCGAGTCCGGCCACTGCCCCCTCCGCATGGCCGATCGCCACGGCCCGGGCGAGGGCTGCCATCGGCGAGGCGTCGATCGCGACGATCTGGTCGTAGATCGCCGCGATCCGCCGCCAGTCCGTCTCTGCCGTGCTTCGGGCAACGGCATGAAGCGAGGCAATCTCGGCGCGCAAGTGCCACACGGTGAGTTGGTCGCCGGTGGCGGATCGTTGAAGATGATCGAGGCCGAGCCCGATCAGGCCGGCATCCCACTGCTCCCGCGGCTGATCCTCCAGGAGCTGGGCAGCACCATCGGGATCGACCCGCGTCGCCAGGCGCGCCGCCGTAAGCGCCAGCAGGGCCGCCAGCGCGTCACTCGCCGGCCCGCGGATCATGGGATGCATCGCCAAGGCACGCGCCAGCCGAACCGCCTCGACGCAGAGCTCGGGTTGAACCAACACTTCACCCGAAGACGCCGAGTAGCCCTCGCTGAACATCAGATAGAGCGCGGTGCGCACCGACTCAGCGCGTTGCGGCAGGGCGTCGGGCGGTGGCGGTTCGATCGGAATGTCGGCCGCCTCGAGCTGACGGCGCGCCCGCACCAGCCGTTGCGCAATCGTCGTCGGTTCGGCCAGCAACCCCGAGGCGATCTGCGCCACGGTGAGGCCGCACACGGTCTTGAGCGCGAAGGTCACACGCAGGTCGGGTGACAGGATCGGATGACAGACCGCGAACAGCAGCGCCAACTCATCGTCGTTCAGTTCGCGATCGAAGTGGCCCTCGCGCTCCGCCTGAGGTGGCGTCACCGGCACCAGCTCGTTGGCGAGACCGAGGTCGCGCGCCTCATGCCGCAACAGGTCGAGCGCGCGATTGCGCGCCACGACGGCGAGCCACGCCTCGGGTCTGGCCGGCGCCCCCTTGAACGGCCACGACGACAGCGCCTGCAGAAGGGCATGCTGTACGGCGTCCTCGGCGATGGCGATGCGGCCCGCGCCCAACCGCCTCGCCAGCGCGGCAACGAGGCGGTGGGTCGAATCGCGCGCCAGCGAAGCGACGAGGTCGTGGACGGGAGCGCTCAGCCCGCCGCCTTCGCCTGGTCGACCGTCATGGTGTCGACCGGCCTGAGCTCGATCCAATTGGTGCCGTTCCACAGGTGCGGGCACTCCTTGGCGATCGCCTCGGCTTCGGCCAAATCCTTGGCTTCGATCGTGAAATAGCCGCCGACCACGTCCTTGGCCTCGGCATAGGGGCCATCGCTCGCGACGGGCTTGCCGTCCTTGACCTGGATGTGGCGGACGCCGCCGGCGGCCAGCTTCTCGCCACCCACCAGCTTGCCCTTTTCGCGCATGGTGCTGGACCAGGTGTAGTAGCGCTTGACCACTTCCATCATCTTTTCACGCGGCAGGTCGGCCATGTTGCCGGGGCCCTGGTGCAGCAGCAGCATATATTGAGCCATGTCGATCTCCTGGGTTGCGACGGTCGCGTCCGTCACCTCATAGACGTTCGACTCCGCCGGGAATCGACATCACGCCGGCTTTTTGTTCAACGCCTCGGGATTGAGGACGTTGATCGGCTTGCCGTCGAGCCAAGCCTCGATGTCCTTGATCGTGCCGTCGTAGAAGAAACGATAGCTCTCCTCGACGACGTAGCCCAGGTGCGGGACGAGCGTGATGTTGTCGAGCTTGGTCAGCGGATGGCCGGCCGGCACCGGTTCCTTGTCGTATACGTCGAGGCCGGCATGGGCGATGGTGCCGTTCTTCAGGGCCGCGATCAGGGCGGCCTCGTCGACGATCGGGCCGCGCGAGGTGTTGATGAAAGTCGCCGTCTTTTTCATCTTGGCGAAGTCGGCCGCGCCGATCAGGCCGCGCGTGCGATCCGACAGCACGAGATGGATCGACATGAAGTCCGACGTCGCCAGCAGCTCGTCCTTGCTGACGAGCTTGGCGCCGCCAGCGGCAGCCTTCTCGGCCGTGAGATTCTGGCTCCACGCGACAACGTCCATGCCGAAGGCCTTGGCATAGCCCGCGACGCGGCTGCCCAGCTTGCCGAGTCCGATGACGCCCAAGCGCTTGCCTTCGAGCACGTTCATTTGCCTGATGCCGTCGTGCCAGCCGCCGCTCCGCATCAGGCGCTCGCCCTTGGCGAGGTCGCGGGCGCACATCATCAGCAGTGCCCAGCAGAGTTCCGCCGTCGGGGCATTCGAGCCGCCGCCAGGCGTGGTGGAGATCGGAATGCCGCGCTCGGTCGCCGCCTTGTCGTCGAGGCTCGCCGCGCGGGCGCCGGTCAGCACCATGAACTTGAGGCTGGGCAGCTTCTCGATCAGCGCCCGCGGGAAGGCGGTGCGCTCGCGCAGCAGACCCAGGATCTGGAACGGCGCCAGTTTTTGCGCTGCATCATCGACCGAGGCGAAGGGTTCGTGAAAGACCGTGATCTCGATGCCGCGCTTCTTCAGGCGGTCCCAATCGCCCAAGCGCATGGCAACCTTCTGGTAATCGTCGAGCAGGGCGAGCTTGATCGTTTGCGACATGGCGTTTCCTGACACATGATGGATAGACGAGGACTATAGCCGCAGGAGGTGGTCATGAGCATCACCGTCAAGCCGACCCAGCCGCAATTCTTCGCCGAGATTTCCGGGATCGACCTGGCCCAGCCGCTGGCGGCCGCCGACCGGGACGCCATCCAGGCGGCCATCGACCGCTATGCGGTCGTGGTGTTCCACGACCAGAAACTCACCGACGACCAGCAGATCGACTTCGCTCGCCATTTCGGGCCGATCCATTCGTCGGCGCAGAAGGCGCGGCATCGCGGGATCAAGCATCGCCTGGCGCGGGACGAGATCGCCGACATTTCCAATCTCGATGGCGATTCGAACGTCCTCGAACAGAACAGCAAGCGCCGCCTCGACTGGCTCGCCAACCGGCTGTGGCACACCGACGCCTCGTTCCGCGCCGTCCCCGGTGCGCTGTCGGTGCTCTATGCCCACATCGTGCCGCCCGAGGGTGGCAACACGGAATTCGCCGATATGCGCGCGGCCTACGACAACCTGCCCGAGGCGACGAAGAAGCAGCTCGAAGGCCTGGTCGCCGAGCATTCGATCTGGCATTCGCGCGGCCAGCTCGGCGTCACCAAATATACGCCGGAGGAAATCGCCAGCCTGCCGCCGGTGCCGCAGCGGGTGGTACGCACCCATCCCGGCTCCAGGCGCAAGACGCTCTATGTCGCCGCACACGCCTCGCATATCCTCGGCATGCCGGTCGCCGACGGCCGCCTGCTGTTGCTCGACCTGATGGAACACGCCACCCAGCCGAAGTTCGTGCATGCCCACACTTGGCGCGAGGGCGACCTGGTGATCTGGGACAATCGCTGCACCATGCATCGCGCCCGGCCGTTCGACACCACCCAGGCGCGCGACCTGCGCCGCGTCACCACGGCCGACGTCGCCTCGACGCTGGAACAGGCGGCCTGACGAAGGCCGTTTTTCGGCACACCTCGTTGTGCCGCGCCGTGTCCCGCTGCCTGTGCCATAAATCGGCACCAAGCCCTTGATCCGGCAAGCCGATCTCCCTCCGACGAACCGTGCCACCAAGGCCGGCTGCCTGGCGGGATGAGTGTCCGGAAAATCAGCCGACGGCGATATTGTCGATCAGGCGGGTGCGTCCCAGGCGGGCGGCGACGATGACCCGGGCCGGGCCGGTGACTCTGTCGAGCGGCTGGAGGCTCTCGGCATCGACCACGGTCAGGTACTCGACCTTGTCGAAGCCCGCGGCCAGCAAG
>JAUXST010000579.1 GCA_030679805.1 Reyranella sp.
GATGTCGGCGCGCGGGGCGGCATCTTCCATGGTCACGACCTCGTAGCCTTCCATCGCCGCCTGCAGGGCGCAGATCGGATCGACCTCGGACACCATCACGCGGCAGCCGGCCTGGCGCAGCGAGGCGGCCGAGCCCTTGCCGACGTCGCCGAAGCCCGCGACCATCGCCACTTTGCCCGACATCATCACGTCGGTGCCGCGGCGGATGCCGTCGACCAGCGATTCACGGCAGCCGTAAAGATTGTCGAACTTCGACTTGGTGACCGAGTCGTTGACGTTGATGGCGGGCCACAGGAGCTTGCCTTCCTTCGCCATGTTGTAGAGGCGGTGCACGCCCGTGGTCGTCTCCTCGGTCACGCCCTTGATCGAGGCGCCGAGCTTGGCGTACCAGCCGGGCTTCTCCTTGTTGGTCTTGGCGATCACCTTGTAGAGGACTTCCTCCTCCTCGTTGGTCGGCTTGGCGATCAACGACGGATCCTTCTCCGCCCGCGCGCCGAGATGGACCAGCAGGGTGGCGTCGCCGCCGTCGTCGAGGATCATGTTCGGCTCGCCGCCGTCGCCCCACTCGAAGATCTTGTGGGTGTAGTCCCAGTATTCCTCGAGGCTCTCGCCCTTGATCGCGAAGACCGGCGTGCCGGCTTTGGCGATGGCCGCGGCGGCATGATCCTGCGTCGAGTAGATGTTGCACGAGGCCCAGCGCACGTCGGCGCCCAGCGCCTTCAGCGTCTCGATCAGCACGCCGGTCTGGATGGTCATGTGCAGCGAGCCCGCGATGCGCGCGCCCTTCAATGGCTTCTTGGGCCCGTATTCCTTGCGGATCGACATCAGGCCCGGCATCTCGGTCTCGGCCATGTCGAGTTCCTTGCGGCCCCAGTCGGCGAGCCCGATATCCTTGACGATGTAATCTTGGGCCATATGGCGCTCCTGAAGTGCGGCTGAGGGGAAGCGGGCGTGTCATATCAGCGGCCCGGCACCGCCTCAACGCATCGTATGCTCATATAAGCAAGAATTTATGGGCAGATAACCGGCGCTTTATGCCGGGAGGCCGGCCGGTTCAATCTTCGCCGAATTTGCCCTGGACCAGGGCGGAAAGGGCGGCCATGGCCTCCACGGCCTGGCGGCCGGAGCAAGCGAGCTCGATTTCACTACCGATTCCGGCGCTCAGCATCATCAGCCCCATGATCGACAGGCCGGAGACTTCCTGTCCCTTGAAGCCGACGCGGACCGCTGAATCGAACTGGCCGGCGGCGCGCACGAACTTGGCGGCGGCCCGGGCGTGCAGGCCGCGCTTGTTGGCAATCTCCAGGGTCCGGCGGACGGCTCCAATACCCGCGTCGGCCGCGCCTTGCGACGCGGTTTCGCTCACGAGGCTTCCTTTGCCAGGATACGGGAGGCGACGGTGATGTATTTGCGGCCTGCTTCCTGCGCCATGCGCACGGCTTCGGCAATCGGCCGGCTGCGGACGCTGGCGAGCTTGACCAGCATCGGCAGATTGACGCCGGCCAGGACCTCGATGTGGGCCTGCTCCATGATCGAGATCGCGAGATTGGAGGGCGTGCCTCCGAACATGTCGGTGAGCACGATGACGCCGTCGCCGGTGTCGCAGGCGCGGGCGCGTTCGAGAATTTCAGAGCGCCTCTTTTCCATGTCGTCGTCGGCGCCGATGCAGACTGTCGAGACGCATTGCTGTGGACCAACAACATGCTCGAGCGCAGCCAGGAATTCGCGCGCCAGATTGCCGTGGGTCACCAGTACGATACCAATCATCCGTCCCCGCCCGGTTTACCCTGTGCCGTCAGGCCCCCCCGGCCCCCTCGGCGTCTCGGTGGGTGAGAGTGACCGAGCGGCCGGCGCGGCGCAACCAGTCTGCCAGCACTTCGGCCAGGGCAACGGAGCGGTGGCGACCGCCGGTGCAGCCGATGGCGATGGTCAGGTAGCTTTTGCCCTCTGCGTCAAAACGCGGCAGCAGGGGGCCGATCAGCCCCTGCAGGTGTTCGACGAAGGGCTTGTAGTCGGGATCGGTGGCCACGTAGGCCGCGACCGCCGGGTCGCGGCCGGTCAGCGGTTTCAGCGTCGGTTCGTAGTGCGGGTTCTTCAGGAACCGGGCATCGAACACGAGGTCGGCCTCGCGCGGCAGACCGCGGCGGTACGAGAACGACATCACCGACAGGCGGGTGCCGACCCGCGGACCCAAGGCGAAATGGCCGGCCAGCAGCTGCTTCAGCGCATGCGGCGAGAGGGACGAGGTGTCGACCACCAGGTCGGCGATATCGCGCATCCAGCGAATTTGGCGACGTTCTTCGACAATGCCGTCCATCACCGGCCGGTCCGGCGCCATCGGATGCGGGCGTCGCGATTCGGTGTAGCGACGTTGAAGCACTTCAGTGTCGCACTCGAGGAACAGGAGCTTCACATCGAGGTCGGCGCGTTGGCGGAGCGTGTGGACACGGTCGACGAGTTCCTGCGGGTCGAATCCGAAGGTACGGGTGTCGACGCCGAAGGCGAGAGGTGGAGCGGCCGATCCTGAGCCGCTGGAAGTCGAGCGCATCAGATCGCCGAGCAAGGGCAGGGGCATGTTGTCGACCGCCACATAGCCCATGTCTTCGAGCACATTCAGCGCTGTCATGCGGCCGGCGCCGGACAGACCTGTTACCAGGACGAACGGCCGGCGAAGGGTCGCGTCGGGCGGCAACGAGGGTGACGGACTGTCTGGCATCGGGAGACCGGCGGCGATCATGCGGCGCCGATTCGGCCCAAGGCAAGGCGCAACTTGGCCGGCGCGGAAGCTTCGAACGGTGCCAGGGCGAGCACCGGCAGGTCGACACCCAGCACAGTCTCCCTAGCCGGCTCGGGCATCCGCTCGATGCGGTCGGGTGGTACCAGATCGACCACCAGCGACAGCGGCGCCCGCGACAACAACTGGCCAAGCGACAGCTTGAGGATTCCGACGCCGCGCACTTCCATCAGACCGGCGAGCGCCGCTGGCGCGGACGCCAACAACGCCTGTCCGCGCCGCTCGATCCGGGTCTGATCGTCGGCGACCAGGCGTCCGCCGGCCTCGATCAGGCGCAGCGCCAGATCGGACTTGCCGGCGCCTGAAGGGCCGCGCAACAGTACCGCCCGCCAGGCCCCAACGGCCGTTGTTCCGGGCGGTCGGAGTGCAACGCAGGTGCCGTGCGCGAGCATGGTCATTTGCGGACGTGGGCGGCCGGAACGCGGATCGTGAAGCGCGCTCCCAGCATCCTTCCGTCCGGTGCGCGGCGGTTGGTGGCGGAGATCGAGCCGCCGTAGGTCTCCATGATCTGCCGGCAGATCGAAAGGCCCAATCCCGAATGCTGGCCGAAATGCTCGATCGGGCGCTCCGAATAGAAACGCTCGAAGATCGATTCGAGATTCTCCTCGGGAATGCCCGGCCCTTCGTCGTCGATCGTGACGACGAACGGTCCGCCGCGCGGCTCGCGGCCCAGTTCGACGACGAGGCGAGATCCGGGCGGGCTGAACGACAACGCATTGTCGATGACGTTGCGGAACACCTGGCCGTAGCGGCCGTCGTGGCCGTGCGCGGCGAAAGGCGGGTTGGCGGCGACCCGGAAGTCGACCTCGACCCCGGCCTTCTGCGCGGCGCTGAGCGCATAGTGGCCGGCCATGTCGGCCAGGAGCCCGTGGAGGTCGACGGGTTTGACCTCGCCGCGCATCAATTCGGCGTCGAGCCGCGAGGCGTCCGATATGTCGGAGATCAGCCGATTCAGCCGGTTGATGTCGTCCATGACGATGGCCATCAGCTTGTCGCGGCGCTCGGTATCGAGGTCGGGCCTGGCCGCCATTTCGATGGCAGAACGCAAAGAGGTGAGGGGGTTCTTGAGTTCGTGTGCGACGTCGGCGGCAAAACTCTCGATGGTGTTGATGCGTTGCCAAAGCGCGTCGGTCATCGAGCGCAGTGCGTCATTCAGGTCGCCGATCTCGTCGCCGCGCTTGCCGAGGTCGGGAATCTCCGGCCGGCTCTCGCGCGCCAACCTCACCTCATCGGCGGCGCGCGCCAGGCGCACGATCGGCTGCGTGATCGTGCCGGCAAGGTAGAGCGAGAGCAGCACCGTGATACCGAGCGCTGCCGCGGCGATGGTCAGCATGTCGTAGCGGACCTGCCGCAGGGAGGCGGCGATGGCGCGATTGTCGCGGGTGAGGATCAGCGCTCCCAGCACCTGCTTGTAGCGTTGTACCGGCACCGCGGCGCTCAGGATCAGGCGCCCGTCGGCGGCGATTCGGACGGCGGAGGCGTTGAAGCCGCGCAACGCACTTGCAGCCTCGGGATAGTCGCGGACGGAGGCGCCGGAGCGCTCGACATACTCCGGAAAGCGGTCGGCCCGCGATAATTGCCGGGCGATCCAGTCGCTCAGCCGGTCGGTCAACGGGACCTCGACGACGGCCGGCGCCTCGGGCGGCGGCAGCGGGATGCTGTGGATGCGGCCGGCTTCGCTCAGGAATTCCGAATCGCCCAGAAGGTCGCCGGTCTCGCTGAACAAGCGCGCTCGCACGCCGGTCGGGCGCACGAGGCGGGTCAGAAGCTGGCGTGCCGCGTCGGCGTCGAGCCGGTTGACCGTCGCCTCTCCGCCCACCACGGCGACCTCTCCGATACCGGCGGCGACCATCTCGCCTTGAACCAGCAGCGAGGCGAGTTCGGCGTCGATCAGTTCGTCCTCATAGTCGCTGAGATAGACGGCGCCCAGGGTCAGCAGTGCCACCGGCACGATATTGAGCAGCAGGATGCGACGGGTGAGCGGCGAATGGCGCCGCTCGCTGCTGCGCCGACGGCGTAGCAGCGACGGAGATTCGGCGACCGGCGAAGGCGCGCGCGCGCGCCAGCCGGCCGGCAAAAACCGGCCGAGCGCCGCCATGAGCCGCGAACCGAACGCTTGTGGCGCCGCGCGGCGCCGGCCCGGTTCAGGCGTCGCGGTATCGGTATCCAATGCCATAGAGCGTTTCGATCTGCTCGAACTCGCCGTCGACCTCGCGGAACTTGCGGCGTACGCGCTTGATATGGCTGTCGATGGTGCGGTCGTCGACGTAGATCGTCTCGCCGTAGGCGGCATCCATCAGCTGGTCGCGATTCTTGACGTGGCCGGGCCGCTCGGCGAGCGACTTCAGGAGCAGGAATTCGGTGACCGTCAGATGCACCTCCTTGCCCTTCCACGTGCATTGATGGCGACTGGGATCGAGCACCAGCTCGCCGCGCACGACGCGCTCGGCGGCGCCTTCTCCCTTGACCGTGCCGGTATCGGCCCGGCGCAGCACGGCGCGGATGCGCTCGAGCAGCAGGCGCTGGGAGAACGGCTTGCGGATGAAATCGTCGGCGCCCATCCGAAGGCCCAGCACCTCGTCGATCTCCTCGTCCTTCGAGGTGAGGAAGATCACCGGGAAATGCTGCGTCTTGCGGATGCGGTTCAGCAGCTCCATGCCATCCATGCGCGGCATCTTGATGTCGAAGATCGCGAGGTCGGGCGGTGCCTGGTTGAGACCCTCCAGCGCCGAGGCTCCGTCATTGTAGGTCTTGATCTGGAATCCCTCGGCTTCGAGCAGCATCGACACGGAAGTGAGGATGTTGCGGTCGTCGTCGACGAGGGCGATGTTCTTGCGCACGGCGTGGATTCTCCTGACAGGCAAGGCGGATAGTGGTTGAATGGTAACATGACCGGGGCGTCGCCGCCGCTGCCACGATCTGACATCGATACCTGCGAATTAAGGCTGTTTTGCCCCAAAATGATTGAAGATATGTCATGCACGGTCCGCGCTTTGCTGCGTGGACTGGATCGCGCCACCCTCGCAACCGCCCTGCCGCCTCCCCCCGGAGGCGAAAGTGGCATTCCTTGGCCTTATGCCTCGCTGGTGCTGGCGGCGGTCGATCACGACCTTTCGCCGATCCTGCTGTTGAGCGACCTGGCCGAGCATACGAACGCCATCACCTCCGATGGCCGGGTGTCGCTGCTGTTCGACGGCACCGGCGGCCTCGACCAGCCGCTGACCGGGGCCAGGGTTACGCTGCTGGGGCGCGCCGCGCGGACCACTGACGAACGGCTCGGCCAACGTTTTCTCGCCCACCACCCGGATGCCGCAATGTACGCGGGCTTCAAGGATTTCCATTTCTACCGGGTCGCCCTGGAGCGCGCTCATCTGGTCGCGGGCTTCGGCAAGATCCGCTGGCTCGAGGCGGCCGACCTGTTGCCGGTTCCCGTACCGGCCGACCTGGCCGAGAGCGAGTCCGGCATCGTCAGCCACATGAACGAGGACCATGCCGACGCCCTCCAGCTCTACGCCCAAAAGCTGCTCGGACTGCCAGGAACCGATTGGCGGATGACCGGAATCGACGCCGAAGGCATCGATCTGCGGTGGGCCGGGCAGGTCGCCCGCTTGCCGTTCGATGCCCCGCTCGCGAGCGTCGCCGAGGCTCGTAAGGCGCTGGTCGCCCTGGTTGGCCGGGCCAGGGCAGTCTGATCGAGCGGCCTGATCGGCGGCTGTGTGATTCCGCGCCGCGGGATGGCCTTCGCAGGTGCGAAGCCTGATCCACATGATCCGCGAAACTTACTGTCGCAGGGCCTTGCCACTCCTCGGCCACACCAGTAGCGCATAGGGTGCCATCGGATCAGCCGCATTAATCGGGAGAAACGCCGTGCATCAGGCGGGCTTCGTCGTTCCCAAAGTTGGACTAGAGACGCTCGGATTGAAGAACCCGGGCAACGTCTATTGGAACCTGCAGGTTCCCGCGCTCTACGAAGAGGCGATCCGTCGCCGCGAGGGCACGGTGGCCGACGGCGGTGCCTTCGTGGTGCGCACCGGCGTGCATACCGGCCGCTCGCCCAACGATAAGTTCTTCGTCGAGGACAGCCAATCGCAGGGCCGCATCGATTGGGGCAAGACGAACAAGCCGATCTCCCCGGAGCGCTACCGCGCGCTTTACAACCGCATGCTCGCCTACGCGCAGCGCCGCGACCTGTTCGTGCGCGACTGCTGGGCCGGCGCCGATCCGGCGCATCGCATCGGCGTGCGCGTGATCAACGAGACGGCGTGGCACAATCTTTTCGCCCGCAACATGTTCCTGAGGCCCAAGCCCGAGGAACTGCTGGGCTTCCAGCCCGACTTCACGATTCTCAATCTGCCGGGCTTCCAGGCAGAGCCGGCACTCGACGGAACGGCATCGGATTGCGCGGTGCTGGTCAACTTCACCGACCGCGTCGTGGCGATCTGCGGCACCTGGTACGCCGGCGAGATCAAGAAGTCGGTGTTCACCATCTTGAATTACCTGCTGCCCGACAAGAACGTGCTGCCCATGCACGCCTCGGCCAACCTCGGACCGAAGGGCGACGTGGCGATCTTCTTCGGGCTCTCGGGCACGGGCAAGACGACGCTCTCGGCCGATCCGTCGCGCACCCTGATCGGCGATGACGAGCATGGCTGGGGGGAAACCAGCCTCTTCAACTTCGAGGGCGGCTGCTACGCCAAGGTGATCAAGCTCTCGCGCGAGGCCGAGCCCGAGATCTATGCCACGACCGAGCGCTTCGGCACGGTGCTGGAGAATGTCGTGCACGACCCGGCCAGCGGGCGGCTCGACCTCGACGATGGCCAGCACACCGAGAATACCCGGGCCTGCTATCCGCTCGACTTCATTCCCAACGCTTCGGCGTCGGGCATCGCCGGCACGCCCGAGAATATCGTCATGCTGACGGCCGACGCCTTTGGCGTGCTGCCACCGATCTCGCAGCTGTCGCCGGAGCAGGCAATGTATCACTTCCTCTCGGGCTACACGGCGCGCGTCGCCGGCACCGAAAAGGGCGTGACCGAGCCGCAGGCCACCTTCTCGACCTGCTTCGGCGCACCCTTCATGCCGCGCCACCCGACGGTCTACGCCAAGATGCTGGGGGAGAAGATGGCGCGCCAGCACGTGAAATGCTGGCTGGTCAACACCGGTTGGTCGGGCGGCGGCTTTGGCGTCGGCGAGCGGATGTCGATCCGCCATACCCGCGCCATGGTCCGTGCCGCACTCGACGGCACGTTGGCGGCCGCCGCTTCGGCAGCCGATCCGCACTTCGGCATGCAGGTGCCCAGCGCCTGCCCGGACGTGCCGGGCGAAGTCCTCAACCCGAAGAACACCTGGAAGGACAAGAAGGCTTACGACAACGCCGCGCGCGACGTCGCCAAGCGTTTCGAGGCCAATTTCCAGCAGTTCGAGAGCCACGTCGACGGCAAGGTGAGGCAGGCGGCCATTCGCGCCGCAGTCTGATGGCCGCGGCCCCCAAGGCCCGGTCCAGGTCCGATACGTGCGGCCAAGCGGCCTTTCGCCTTGGGCGGGGGGACGGCGTATGATGTTCGGGCTTGACCGACCTTCCTGACGTATCCCATCCGGCTGTAGCCGTGCCCGGCCGACCTTGGCGGCTGCCATTGATTGCGGCATTGGCGCTGGCGTTCGTTTCGCTCGCGCTGATCTCGGGTGTCGCCTACATCGCGGTGCTGACCGGCGCCACGGGCACCGCCGAGCGACTGCTGGTCGACCAGGCGGCGCGCGTCGTCGAAGCCCAGGTTTCGGTGATCCGCCGCCGGCTCGATCCGGTCACCGATCACCTTGAACTGGTCGCCGCCCTTGCCGCGACGGGACGCATCGACATTGAATCGGCGGTGGGCGTGCGCGAAGCCCTGGCGGTGATGATGACCCGCGTGCCGGCGGTTTCCTCCGCGGGATTTGTCACGCTCGACCTCAAGCTGCACCGCGCCGTCCGCCATCCCGGTGGAATGGTCACGCGCGACACGGTGTCTCTCATCGACCTGCCCCAGGGCATGGAGCGGTTTCGCCAGTTGCAGACCGCACACAACACTTTCTGGGGCGCCCTATTCTGGAGCGAACCGTTGAAGCAGCCCGTGCTCAACGTGCGGACCCCGGTGCGCCGCATCGACGATGCCTTCATTGGTGGATTGTTCGCCACCGTCGCCGTCGGCGACCTGTCCTACCTGATCGGCGATGCGATGAAGGGCAGCGATGGCCGGTACTTCATCTTGGTCGGACACGACAAGGTCCTCGCCCATCGCCGACTGGTCGATCCGCGTGGGCTTGGCCTGTCGGAAGACCGGCCGTTGCCCACCATCGCCGAAGTCGACGACCCGGTACTCGCCAAGTTCTGGAGCCCGCCGGTGCGCAACCCGCGGATCGACCGCGTGCTGGGCGACCTCGGTCGCGTCGTCGATGCCGAGGGCAGGCGCTGGCTCTTCGTCTACCGCGAATTGCGTCTCTACGGTCCGCAGCCCTGGCTGGTCGGCCAGTACTTCCCGATCGAGGAGGCGACCGGCGATCTCGACCGGCTGACCAACGGCGCGATGGTCGGCGCCGCCACGCTCGCCGTCGCCTTGCTCGTGGCGCTGGCGATGGGGTTCAGCATGGCGCGGTCCATTCGCACCATTACCTCGGCCGCCGAATCGATCGAGCGCCTCGAGTTCGACCGCCCGTTCCATCGGCGCTCGCGGCTGCGCGAGATCGACGATGCCGGCCAGAGCCTCGACAAGGCCCGCGGCGCGCTGAAATGGTTCGGCGCCTACGTGCCGCACCGCCTCGTCTTCCGGTTGATGGAGCTCGGCGAGGGCGCGGTCGCGTCGCGCCGCCGCAACGTGACGGTGATGTTCACCGACATCGTCGGCTTCACGCCACAGGCCGAGGACCTGCCCGAGCAGGAGACGGCTGACATGCTCAACCATCACTTCGCGTTGCTCGGTGCCTGCATCGACCAGGATCAGGGCGTGATCGACAAATATATCGGCGACTGCGTGATGGCGGTGTGGGGCGGCCTCTCCAAGATGGAAGACCATGCCGACCATGCCATCCATGCAGCCCTCGAGATGGCGCGCGTGATCCGCGAGGACAACCGGCAACGCGCCGCTGAAGGAAAGACACCGGTCCGCCTGCGCGTCGGCCTGCATTCGGGTCCGGTCGTGGTCGGCAACATCGGTGCGCCGGGCCGCGTCAACTACACCGTCGTGGGCGACACGGTGAACGTGGCGCAGCGTCTGGAGCAGCTCGGCAAGGACTTCATGCGCGCGGATGAGGAAGTGATCGTACTGGTCAGTGGCGACGCCATTGCCGCCATGAAGCACCCGGAAGCACTGGGGGAATTGCCCAAGCCCGAGCTGCGTCATATCAAGGGCCGCGAGGAGCCGGAGCAGGTTTATCGTCTGGTGTGAAGTGCCGCGCGCTGGACGGCTCGGCGTCATCACCGGTAGTGTGCGGTGGTCGTCGGGGGACTTTTGGAAGGACGGACGGGACATGAATCGGCGAAATCTGCTGGCCATCTCGACGGCAATCTTGGTTCTCGGACCCATTTACGCGTTGCGGGCGCAGGATACGAAGAAGCCCTACACGCCCGAGCAGCTCGACCAGATGCTGGCGCCGATCGCGCTTTATCCCGACGCCCTCCTGGCGCAGACCCTGATGGCCGCGAGCTATCCGCTGGAGGTCGTCGAAGCGGCGCGCTGGTCGCAGGCCAATCCCAACCTCAAGGGTGATGCCGCGGTGGCCGCGGTCAAGGCCAAGGACTGGGATGTCAGCGTCAAGTCGCTGACGGCCTTCCCCCAGGTTCTGAAGACGATGAACGACCAGCTCGACTGGACCCAGAAGATCGGCGACGCGATGATCGCCCAGCAGAAGGATGTGGCCGATTCCGTCCAGCGCCTGCGTGCCAAGGCAGCGGCGGCCGGCAACCTCAAGAGCACGCCGCAGCAGAACGTGACGACACAGCCGGCAACGGCCGGCGGCGCCAGCACGATCGTGATTGAGCCGGCCAACCCGGAGACGATCTACGTCCCCTACTACAACCCCGCCTGGGCCTACGGCCCGTGGCCTTATCCGGCCTATCCGCCACCGTACTACCCGCCGCCGCCCAACTACGGCGCGGCGCTGATGACCGGCTTGATGTTCGGCCTGGGAGTCGCCGCCGGTGCTGCCATGTTCGGCGGCTGGAACTGGAACCACGGCAACACCTACGTGAACGTCAACCGGGCGACCAGTATCAGCGCCAACAACTTCAACGCCAACCGGTACCCCGACGGCAACTGGGCGCACGACCCCGCGCATCGCGACGGCGTGCCCTATCGCGACCCGGCGCTGCAGCAGAAGTACGGCCAGAACCGGCCAGGCTCGGCAGAGCGCGAGCAGTATCGTGGCCAGGAATTCCAGAACCAGCTGCGCGGCGGCCAGGCCGGACAGCGCGACGGCGCCGCCCGTTCGAACGTCGAACAGCGCGCCGGCAGCGGCGAACGGACTGGCGCCGGAGCCGGTGAGCGGGCGAATGCCGGCGCTCGCCCGGCATCGGAGGGTCGCGGCGGTGGCGCCTTCAACGGCGTCGACCGCGGCCAGGCGGTCAATCGCGAAGGCGACCGCGGCCGTTCGTACGGCGGTGGCGGCGAGCGTGGCGGTGGCGGGCGTAGTTTCGGTGGAGGTCGGCGATGAGCGGTTCACTTCTTCGCCGCGGTCTGCTGGCGCTTGTCCTGGTCGCCGGTTTGGCCGCCTCTGCGGCGGCCCAGCCGGCCGCCAAGCTTCAGGGCTTTCCGACTGCCGAGGCGGCGGCGGATGCGCTGACCGATGCGGTTCGCAGCAAGAACGTGAAGGCGATCGCGGCGATGTTCGGCGAGGGTTGGCGCGACGTCGTGCCGGTCGATGCCGACGAGCGGGATCGCCGGCGCACCAACTACCTGGCCGCCTGGGACGAGAACCACAAGGTCACGGTCACGGACGGCATCAAGGCCGTGGTCGAGGTCGGCAAGACCGGCTGGACGCTGCCCATCCCGATCGTGAAGACCGGTGCGGAATGGCGCTTCGACCTCGCGGCGGGCCGCCAGGAAATCCGCGCCCGCCTGATCGGCCGAGACGAACTCGCCGTCATCCAGACCATGCTGGCGATCGTCGATGCCCAACGCGACTATGCCGCCCTCGATCCGATGAAGACCGGAGCGCCGGCCTATGCCCGCCGCCTGCTGAGTTCGCCGGGCAGGAAAGATGGCCTGTACTGGGAAACGCCGGCCGGCCAGCCGCCGAGCCCGCTGGGACCGGCGGTGGCCAGGGCCCAGGCCGGCAGCAGCACGCCCGACGGCCACTTCGGCTACAACTTCCGCCTGCTCTATGCCCAGGGACCGGCGGCACCGGGCGGCGCTCGCGACTACATCGTGGCTGGCCGCATGATCGCCGGTTTCGCCGCCATTGCCTGGCCGGTCCGCTATGGCGAGACCGGGGTGATGACCTTCATCGTCAGCCAGAGCGGCGACGTCTATCAGCGCGACCTCGGGCCCGAGACGGCGCAGCGCGCGGCGGCTATCGTGACGTTCAATCCTGACAAGGACTGGACCAAGGCGGATATGACGCCTCCATGAGGAGGTCCATCGGGGAGAGTGCAATGTTGAAGACCAAGGCCGTCGTGATGCTCGCTGCAGCGGGCATGCTGGGTGGATGCGACAAGCCGATGTCGGACGGCCAGAAGGGCGCTCTCGTTGGTGCCGCGGCCG
>JAUXST010000580.1 GCA_030679805.1 Reyranella sp.
CCCATGTGCCGCAACATCATCAAGAAGAGCAACCACGCCGTCACGGTATTCGACCTGAACCCGGCCGCGGTCAAGACCTGTACCGATCTCGGCGCCACCGCCGCCAAGTCGGTGGCCGAGGCGACCAGGGGCGCCGACATCGTCATGACCTCGCTGCCCATGCCACGGGACGTCGAGGCCGTGACCCTGGGCGACGGCGGCATCCTGGCCAACATCGGCAAGGGCCAGACCTACATCGACCTCAGCACCAACGCGCCCTCGATGGTAAAGAAGATCGGCGCCGCCTTCGCGGCCAAGGGCATCGCCATGCTCGACGCCCCGGTGAGCGGCGGCACGGTCGGCGCCGAGGCCGCGACCATCGCCATCATGGTGGGCGGCGACAAGAAGGTGTTCGACGACGCCCTGCCGGTACTGCAGTCGTTCAGCGCCAATGTGATCCACATGGGTCCGCTCGGCAGCGGCACGGTCGCCAAGCTCTGCAACAACATGTTGTCGTTCTGCAACATGGCCGCACTCTGCGAGAGCATGATGCTCGGCGCCACCTACGGCCTCGATCCCGATAAGCTGCTGCATGTCATCGCAAATTCGAGCGGCAACTCCAACGCCATCAAGAACTTCACGGCGCGCGCGCTGGTCGGTCACTACTCCCCACCGTCGTTCGCACTCGACCTTGCCTACAAGGACCTGCATCTGGCGCTCGAGCTGGGCGACGAGCTCGGCGTGCCGCTGCAGCAAGGTGCCGCGACGCACAATCTGCAGCGCCTGGCCAAGGGCATGGGCTGGGGGCCGGACGACAGCTCCTCCGTGCTCCGTGTCTACGAGACGATGCTGCGCCGTAAGGTCAAGCCGTGACCACGCGCCACGCGATCGTCACCTCGCCGGCGGGCATCCTTCGTATAGTCCGCCGGCACATTTTCCCGGGGAGGAATTTATGAAGGTCGGATATATCGGTGTCGGCAACATGGGCGGCCCCATGTGCCGCAACATCATCAAGAAGAGCAACCACGCCGTCACGGTATTCGACCTGAACCCGGCCGCGGTCAAGACCTGTACCGATCTCGGCGCCACCGCCGCCAAGTCGGTGGCCGAGGCGACCAGGGGCGCCGACATC
>JAUXST010000581.1 GCA_030679805.1 Reyranella sp.
CATGGCCTGCTATCAGGAAGGTGTTCATCTGGTAGCGGATATTGACGTCGTCCAGGCGCTCGCCGCTTTGCTTGTCGATGCCGGCCAGCATGAAGCCCAGCAGGTCGGGCTTTACCTGATCATCGGTGGGAATCTCGCGGCGTTCCTTGATGATGCGGTCGGCGATGCCGTTCATGAAGCCGACATCCTGCTCGAGCTTCTTGCGGCTCTTGCGCTGGGTGATGTCCTCCAGCGGCAGGCCGCGCATCTTCATCACCGCCTCAAGAGCGCGGACCAGCGACTCGACATAGGGATGATTGTCGCTGCGGTAGAAGGAGTTGAAGCGGTAGTTGAAGCCGCACAGGCCGATCGTGTCGAGGGTGAGCGCGGTCATGTCGCGCACCACGTCGACCTCCTCGTCGGCGTTCAGCCGCTCCCATTTGGTGACGAGCTGGTCGGCGATATCGAGCATGCCCTCGTGATAGGTTTGCATCATGCGATGCGCGAAGGTCGGCAGCAGGATGTTGTGCGCCTTCTGCCAGTTGGGCTCCTGCGTCTCGGCGGTGAACAGGGCGTCACCGCCCAGCATGCGCACCCGTCGGAGGGAGCCGCGCACCGCCTTGTCGAAGCGCTTCTCGTCGCAGAGTTCCGCCACCAGGTCGGCGCCCGACACGACCACCAGCGGCGTGCCCATCATGTCGAGCCAGAAGATCGGCCCCTGTTCTCGAGCGATCCGCATCAGGTCCTGGACGGGCGCGCCGCCATCGACGGTGAGCATGTTGCCGAGCAGCGGCGTGCGCGGCGGGTGCGGAATCGGATGCAGCTTGTTGCGCGCCATTTGGCGTTGTTCCTCCCGAGCTGGCCGTTTTCTGCCCCCCCTTATAGCAGGGGCTTCAGCGAACGGTCAGCGACCGCGGGCCAGGCGACGGGCCTCTCGGGCGCGGCCGCTCGAGGCTGAACCTGGCCCCTTGTTGACGCGCGCGAACATGCCGGCAAAGGCGATGTCGTCAGCGTCGAGGGCCGGGAACGCCTTCAGCATCTTAGCCGGCTCCGCTCCGCGGGCCAGCAGCGCGCCGACCAGGCGAACGCGGATGGCCGTATCCTTGAACATCATGTCACCCGCCGGCCCGCCGGTGTCGCTGTCGAGCCGGCCGCGGCCGCGCACGAAGATGCGCAGCCGTTCAATCGCGTCGCGCTCGGCCGCACCGACATCGAGGCTCAACATGCCCTTGGAGAGGATGTCGCCCTTGCGGATCCAGCCCTCGGCGCCGGGCCATCCTTCCGCCAGCATGCGCGACAAGGCGTTGCGGTCCTTGGGGCC
Organism: Reyranella sp.; assembly: GCA_030679805.1. Classification (GTDB taxonomy): domain Bacteria; phylum Pseudomonadota; class Alphaproteobacteria; order Reyranellales; family Reyranellaceae; genus Reyranella. The sequence continues at coordinate 1,301 of JAUXST010000581.1, forward strand.
AAGCTGCACGGGCAGCAAGCGGAAAAGACGGAGGTACATCACGCCACGCGCGCTGATCGCCACCCGCGACTTGTCGTCCAGCTCGACACGGAACAGATCGATGTAGATCTCGTTCCGCACGGTCTTGTCGGCAAGGCCGGAGATGGCCGCCGCCTCCTTGATCGAGAAAGTCTCGGCGTCCAACCCGTGCGGCAGACGCCGCCGCTGCTGTCCCAGGGATTTCTTCTTTGCCGTCATTCTTTGTGCCTTCCGCCCAGCAACATTAGCCGCCGTCGAATCTGTCGTATAGTCCGCCAGCATACTCTTCTGGGGAGGAAACGATGAAGGTCGGATATATCGGTGTCGGCAACATGGGTGGTCCCATGTGCCGCAACATCATCAAGAAGAGCAACCACGCCGTCACGGTATTCGACCTGAACCCGGCCGCGGTCAAGACCTGTACCGATCTCGGCGCCACCGCCGCCAAGTCGGTGGCCGAGGCGACCAGGGGCGCCGACATC
>JAUXST010000587.1 GCA_030679805.1 Reyranella sp.
ACCGCCTTGACGTCGCCGATGTTCAGCATCCGGTCGAGATGGAAGACGTGCACCGTGGGGGTCTGGACCGGGATCTCGAGCTGATCGAACAGGAAATCGCGCAACTCGGCTGGCATGGCGCTGTTGACGGAGATGGAGATCAGATCGCCGCGCCGGCGGCGCTTGAGGGCGCTCTCGTAGAGGAGGACGAGATCCTCGGCCTCCTCGTTGATCTCGACGTCGCTATCGCGGATCACGCGGAAAAACGCCTGCTCGATGACCTCGTAGCCCGGGAAGAGCCGGGGAAGATAAATATCGACCAGATCCTCGAGCGGCAGGAACCGGATCGCCGTGCCCGGCAGTCGCACGAACCGATCGACCTGCGACGGCAACGGCAGCAGCGCCATCAGCGGGCGCCGGTCGTCCTTGCGCTGCAGCTTCAGGATGGCGGAAAAGCCGCCATTGACGATGAACGGGAACGGGTGCGCCGGATCGATGGCCAGCGGCGTCAAGATCGGGAAGACCTGATCGATAAAATACTGATCGAGCCAGGTCCGCTCGCTGGCGGACAGCTCGTCGGAACCGAGGACGGCAATCCCCGCGTCGCGCAGGTCGTCCTGGAGGGCGGCCCAAACGTCCTGCTGATGGGCCATGAGGCTCGAGGCGCGGTCGCGGATCGCCAGCAGCTGCTCGGCCGGCATAATTCCATCATCGCTCAAGAGGGTCGATCGGGTCTGGAGCATATCGACGAGACCGGCCACCCGGACCATGTAGAATTCGTCGAGATTGTCGGCCGAAATCGACAGGAACCTGACACGTTCGAGGAGCGGATGGCGCTTGTTGCTGGCTTCCTCGAGGACCCGCATGTTGAAGGCGAGCCACGACAGTTCCCGGTTGATGAAACGCTGCGGGCTCTCGGGGCCTATCTCGACGGCCGCTGTCAGGTCGATTGTCGTGTCGAGGGCGTCCATCATTGCCCCCTGCGGGGCATCTCCCGATACTTGTTCACGGAAACGGTAACCCCTCATCATGACAGTGTCATGGCATTTCAATAAGTGATTGTTTTAGAAGCATTTTATCGGATGGCGCCCGTGAAGAACATTCTCCTCCTGAGACATGCAAAATCGGCCTGGAGCGACACGACGCTGAGCGATCACGATCGCCCCCTCAACCGCCGTGGTGAACGCGCCGCCAAAGCCATCGGCGATCATCTGGCGCAGCATGGCCCCCGCCCCGATCTCGTCCTGTGCTCCACCGCCATGAGAACCCGCCAGACCCTGGCGCCCGTGATCAAGCGGCTGGGCACGCACGCGCCACCGATCGCACTGGAGGACACGCTCTATCTCGCCTCCGAGGAGAGCTTGCTGGAGCGCCTGCAGGCGGTGGCCGACGACATCACGACCGTCCTGCTGGTGGGCCACAACGACGGCATCTGGCGGCTGGCCGAGATGCTTGCCGGCCACGGGCAGCCGGCACGTCTCGCCGCCTTGCAGGAAAAATATCCGACCGGGACGCTCGCGACGCTCCAGTTTCCGGACGGGCCCTGGCGCGACCTCGCGGCCGGCTCAGGCGACCTGGTCGCCTTCGTCCGGCCGCGTGATCTGATGCGCCGCTGAAGCCTCAGTACGTGCCCGGATACTGGCCACCGTCCATCAGGATGTTCTGCCCGGTCATGTAACCCGCGTGCATGCTGCACAGGAACGCGCACATCATGCCGAACTCCTCCGCCGTGCCGAAGCGGCCGGCGGGATGGGCCTTGGCGTTCGCTGCGTACTCCTCGTCGAAGCTGCGCCCGGCCTTAGCCGCGCGCGTCTTCATGGTGCCGCGCAGGCGGTCGGTGTCGAACGGCCCCGGCAGCAGGCCGTTGATGGTGACGCCGTGCCTGATCGTCGTGCGCGACACGCCGGCGACGAAGCCGGTGAGGCCGCTGCGCGCGCCGTTGCTGAGGCCGAGAATGTCGATCGGCGCCTTCACCGAGCTCGAGGTGATGTTCACGATGCGGCCGAAGCCGCGCTTCATCATGCCGTCGACCGTCGCCTTGATGAACTCGATCGGCGTCAGCATGTTGGCGTCGATCGCCTTGATCCAGTCGTCGCGTTTCCAGTCGCGGAAATCGCCCGGCGGCGGTCCACCGGCGTTGTTGACGATGATGTCCGGCTCCGGACAGGCGGCGAGGACGGCATTGCGTCCCGCCTCGGTGGTGACGTCGACCGCGATCGCCGTCACCTTGACGCCGGTCGCCTTGCGGATTTCCTCCGCCGTCGCGTCGAGTTCGGACTTGGTGCGGGCGTTGATGACGAGGTCGACGCCCTCGTGGGCCAGCGCCATGGCGCAGCCCTTCCCCAATCCCTTGCTTGCCGCGCAGACGATCGCCTTGCGGCCCCTGATTCCCATATCCATTTTCAGCTCCCTATTTCGCGCGTGTCCAAATCTGCGTCTCGCCGAACATCGGCGAGCCGACGTAGCCGCGCAAGCGAAGCGTGCCGTCGGGCTGCAGGGTGATATTGGCCGAATAGATCTTGCCGTTCTCGCCGTTGTAGATCTGGCCGCCTTCGAAGACGTTGGGATCCGACGTCTTCTTGAACCCCCAGATCAGCGGCATGCCCAGGACCTTGCGGCTGCGCAGAGCCGGGTTCTGGTTGCGGAAGTCGTTTGCCACCTCGGGCGCCACCACGACGCCATCCGGTCCAGTGGGATTGATCAGGCCGGCGATGAAGCCGCACAGCGCGCCACTTGCGGGATCGGCGCATGCTTCGATCCGGACCTGCGCCTTGCCCGACGCTGTCAGCCACATGCCCATAGCCGACGGCGCCTGAGCCGACGCCGGCGTAGCCGCTGCCGCGAACACTGCAGCCAGAAACAGTCTTCTCATCGTTCCCCCTGAAGTCCCGCAGACAGCCGGGACAGTTCTTCCAGCACGTCGACGGCCAGCCTGCGATCGATTTCCCTCTGCTCGACCAGCCCGCGGCGATCGAGCGCCGCCACCACCCGCCGCGCCGACTCCGCCGACCTCTCCATGTGCGACACCAGATACTGCACGACGCCGGCGCCCGCGTGCAATTGCCTGTCGCCGAGTTGTTTCAGGATGATCGATCCCAGCAGTTCGTCATCGGGAGGCGCCACCGCCACGGCAGGCGCTGCCCGCAGACGCGACGCCAGGTCCGGCAGCGCGATCGACCAATGGGCGGGCGGCAGCGCCGACGTGAGCAACAGATAACCTCCGCGCTCGCGCAGCAGGTTGTAAAGATGGAGCAGGGCGCGTTCCGGAGCATGCTCCGCACCCTCGACGACGATCGTCGGGGAAGCGGTCGCCATGTCGGAAAGGTCGGCGACACTCTTGCCCTCGAGGGCCCTGCCATCGACGACGATCGCGCCGGCGCGCGCCGCCCAGATGCGGGCGAGGTGGGTCTTGCCGCAGCCCGTCGGCCCGCTCAGCGCCAGTGCCGGCGCCGGCCAGTCGGGCCACTGGTCGATCCAGGCCAATGCCTCTCGATTGCCACTGGCGACGACGAAATCGTCACGGGCGTAGGTCGGCGGCGGCAGCGCGAGATCGAGGGTGAGCTGATTGGGCATCGGCCGGTCAGCCGGATGTGCTGCCGCGGTAGATCGCGCTTTCGCGATAGCGGCTGATCAGGTGCCGCACGATCACGCCGACCACCGACGCCGTCGGCACCGCGACCAGCACACCCACGAATCCGAACAGCGACCCGCCGGCCAGCAGGGCGAACATGATCCACACCGGATGCAGCCCAACCCTGTCGCCGACCAGCTTGGGCGACAGCACATTGCCTTCCATGGTCTGGCCGAAAAGAAACACGGCGGCGACCTTGGCGACGCCCATCCACTCCGGGGGAAACTGCGCCAGCGCCATGCCGATCGCCATCACGGCGCCGACGAAGGTGCCGACGAAGGGAATGAACGAGATGGCGCCCGCGATCACGCCGATGACGAGGCCGAACTGCAGGCCAACGAGCGACAGGCCGATCGCATAGATCGAGCCGAGGCAGAGGCAGACCAGCGCCTGGCCGCGCAGATAGCCCGCAATGGCGGCATTGGACTCTCGGGCGAGCTTGCGGATCGTGTCGGCGTGGTCGAGCGGCAGCGCGCCGTCGATCGCGGCCAGGACCTTTTCCCAGTCGCGCAGCATGTAGAACGTCACCACCGGGGTGATGAACAGCAGGCCGAGAAGGTTGATGATCGCCACGCCGCGCTGTGCCACCTGACCGACGACGCTGCCGGCCACGGCGAGTGCACCGCCGGCCCATTGAGCGGCTTTCGCCTGCAAATCCTGGACACTGAGCGGCTGCATCCCGAGTTTGTGCATCAGGGGCTCGATCATCGGCTGGATCCGCATCGACGCCTTCACGACGTACTCGGGCACTTTCACGATCAGCGCCTGCACCTGCCCGAACAGCGGCGGCAGGATCGCCATGGCGACGGCGACGGTCAGCAGCACGGCCACGATCGTCACCGCGGCCGTGGCCATCGTGCGCGAAAGTCCGAGCCTCTGCAGTCGGTGGACGACGGGGTCGAGGAAATAGGCGACGACGATACCGACCACGAAGGGCAGCAGGATGTCGTTCAGGAGCCAGAGGACGAGCAAGAAGACGGCCGCGGCGCCCAACCAGAAGCGCCAACGGTTGGCGTTGGCCGGTTGCGTCATCTCCCCTGCCCCGCCTTTCGCCGTCACCGCGGCTGCAGCCGCCACTGATCGGCGTCCTTGTCCAGCGTCAGGCCGGCCTGAGCCAGCGTGCGCTGCAGTTCCTCGGCGGTGCCGTAGTACTCGAGATGCAACTCGGCCCGGTCGGACTCAAGCGACCGCACGGCGACACTCTTGACCGCCGGCACGGCACCCAGGCGCTGACGAACCCGCACCCAGTCGCCCAGTGCGCGGAGCGGCACCACGACGTCGAGCGCATCCTGTGAGTCGCGGCGGACGACGGCGATGCTGCGCCAATCCTCGTCCAGCCGCGCATGCATCTTCTTGGCGGCCTCGCCGAGCTGGGCGGCGCCCTCGACCGGAACCGGGGTGATCTCGCTGCGCGCGCCGGTTCGCATGTCGTAGCGAACACCGCCGACGCTGAGCGCACCAGTCTCCTTGTCGCCGGCGACGACGGCCACGATGATGGTGGGGGCGCGATAGCGATCATTCAGCCGCGACAGGGCCGTCACGTCGCCGACAAAGGCCTCCTCGGCCGACAGCGCGCTCTGATCGGTCGGATCGCCGCGCACCACCGTCACCGGCACCGCACTGCCCGCCGTGTCGAGGGTCCGCCATGCTTCGCGCCAAGCGTTGCGGTCGTCCAGGGCTTCGACGCCGGCCTTGCCCTTCCACAGCGGAACGACCAGGGCCGGACGAGCGACAGTCTCGGCCACTTTCACGCCGCTCTCGGCCAACCAGGCCTTCGCCTGATCGGCGGCGAACACGACGTTCAACGTTGCGATATAGCGGTTGGGCGAGGATCGCTCGCGGACGAACTCGACACCGCGGACCCTGTTGTCGAGCCGGGCGTCGTCGAGTGGCAGCACCCGGCTGCGATCTTCCGCCGC
>JAUXST010000588.1 GCA_030679805.1 Reyranella sp.
GGTTTCGCCAGATTGCCATCGACGGGCGCTACCGGGATTTCCCGATCTGGAGTTTCGTCATCCCGAGCATCGTGCTCATGGCGTGGAAGGTCCTGACCATCCTGCGCAAGGAACCGGTGTCACGGGCCGACCGGATGGCCAAGGCGTTGTCGTTCGGCCGGCTGTTGGGCTACGACGGCAGCAAGGGGTTCGTGCGCATGGACCGCACCTTCAGCCGCGTCAGGCCCGTTCTGCCGGAGATCGTCCTGGCAGGACTGCTGATTTTCTGGGCGGCGGTCATGCTGGTGACCGAGGGTGCCGTCAAACTGAATGACGGCGGGGCGGGGGGCTTCGTCTCGGCGGACGGCGGCCGCTGGGTCATCAAGACGCTGTTCTGGAACACCCAGGCCAACTGGTTCGCTTTCGTCGCCCTCGTCATGGCGGTGCCGTACCTGGCGACAATCTACGTCTCGATACGCGAACCACTGGCAGAACCGCCGCCGGACTCCTATACCAATAAATGGTAGCGCAATTTTGAGGACCTCATGCTGGGGAGGCCGTGCAACGGCCGTCGTCTCGAAGCATGGGCCACAGGCACGATGTTTCCCACCCTTCGAGATGCGACCCTTCGGGCCGTTCCTCAGGGTGAGGTCGTCAGGTTCTAGCCGGGAGTTACGACATGGAAATCAAGGGCGAATACAGGATCGCCGCGTCGCGGGAGAAGGTCTTCGCGGCGCTCAACGATACCGCCATTCTGCAGGCCTGCATTCCGGGCTGCGAGTCCCTGGAAAAGTCTTCCGATACGGAGATGAAGGCAAAGGTGCGCATGCGCATCGGGCCGGTCAGCGCCAGCTTCACCGGCAAGGTCACTCTTTCGGACCTCGATCCTCCCAACGGCTACAAGATCTCGGGCGAGGGCCAGGGAGGGGCGGCAGGGTTCGCCAAGGGCGGTGCGGTCGTCACCCTGCGGGAGGATGGCGCGGAAACGGTCCTGAACTACAACGTCGATGCCCAGGTGGGGGGCAAGATCGCCCAGGTGGGTGCGCGGCTGATCGATGGTACCGCCCGCAAGCTCGCGGACGAGTTTTTCAGCAAATTCGCCGCCATGGTGGGGGCACCACCCCCGGGCGAGGCCACCGCGGCGGCGGCACCGGCGCCGGCGGCCGCCCCGACGGCTTCCGCTGCAGCGCAGCGAGGCTATAGACACTGGATCGTCATCGGTGTCGGCGCCGTGGTCCTGGTCCTGGTATTTCTTGCGAGTCGTTAGCGGCGGGGCTCGGATCGGTTGTCATCCGCAATTCGCTTGACCGCCGCCGGAGCGGCTTGCGACAGTCAATTCAACGCCCAGCGCGTGCGCACGATCGTGGTCGCACCGAACCAATAAGTAAGGGAGAAGAGCTAATGACCATTTCCGTCGCCATGACCGTCAACGGCAAGGCCGTCTCGGGCAAGGTCGAGGCGCGCACGCTGTTGGTTCAGTTCCTGCGCGAGCACCTCGGCATGACGGGCACTCACGTCGGCTGCGACACCAGCCAGTGTGGTGCCTGCGTCGTCCACGTCGACGGCAAGTCGGTGAAGTCCTGCACGATCCTGGCCGTCCAGGCCGAGGGCGCGAAAGTCCTCACGATCGAAGGCTTGGCGGAGAGTGCCGACAAGCTTCATCCGATGCAGGAGGCCTTCCGCGAGAACCACGCCCTGCAGTGCGGCTTCTGCACCCCGGGCATGGTGATGAGCGCCATCGACATGGTGAAGCGCCACAACTACCAGCTCGACGAGGCGACCGTGCGCCGCGAGCTCGAGGGCAACCTCTGCCGCTGCACCGGCTACCACAACATCGTAAAGGCAATTCTGGCCGCCGCACCGGCCATGAAGTCAGCAGGAGTGTAGCCCCATGACCGCCGCCACCGGAATCGGTGCCCGGGTTCTTCGGACGGAAGACAAGCGCTTCCTGACGGGAACCGGTCGCTATGTCGACGATCTGCCCCTCGCACGGGCGACCTACGCGTATTTCCTGCGTTCGCCGCATGCCCATGCGAAGATCACGAGCATCGACATTTCGGCGGCGGCTAAGATGCCGGGCGTGGTCAACATCTTCACCGGCAAGGATCTGGTCGACGCCAAGGTCGGCGGTCTGATCTGCGGCTGGGTGGTCAAGGACAAGCACGGCCAGCCGCACAAGGCGCCGGCCCATCCGGTCATGGCGGTCGATACCGTGCGTTATGTCGGCGACACCGTCGCCATGATCGTGGCCAACAGCTACGACGAGGCCAAGGACGCCGCCGAGGCGATCAAGGTCGACTACGACGTGAAATCGGCGACCATCGATCTGGCCACGGCGCTCGACAAGGGCGCGACCGAGGTTCATCCCGAGGCGCCGGGCAATCTCATCTACGACTGGGAGATCGGCGTGAAGGCCGATGTCGACGCCGCGTTCGCCAAGGCGGCGCATGTCACCAAGCTCGACCTCGTCAACAACCGTCTGATCCCCAACGCCATGGAGCCGCGCGCCGCGGCGGCGGAGTACGACAAGGGCACGGGCAACTACACGCTGTGGTCGACCTCGCAGAACCCGCACGTGCTGCGCCTCATCCTGTCGGCCTTCGTGCTGGGCATCCCCGAGCACAAGCTGCGCGTCGTGGCCCCTGACGTAGGCGGCGGTTTCGGCAGCAAGATCTTCTGCTACGCCGATGAGACGATGGTCTGCTGGGCGGCCTCGCGCGTCGGCCGGCCGATCAAGTGGACCGCCGAGCGCAGCGAATCCTTCCAGACCGACTGCCATGGCCGCGACCACGTCACTCACGCCGAGCTGGCGCTGGACAAGGACGGCAAGTTCCTGGCGCTGAAGGTCGAGACGATCGCCAACATGGGCGCCTATCTGTCGACCTTCTCGACGGCGGTGCCGACCTATCTCTACGCCACGCTGCTGGCCGGCCAGTACACGACGCCGCTCATCTACGCCAACGTGAAGGCGGCCCTCACGCACACCGCGCCGGTCGACGCCTATCGCGGCGCCGGACGGCCGGAAGCGACCTTCGTCATCGAAAGCATCGTCAGCAAGGCGGCGGCCGAGATGAAGATCGATGCGGCGGAGCTGCGCCGGATGAACTTCATCCCGTCGACGGCTTTCCCGTACCAGACGCCTGTCGCGCTCCAGTACGATTCGGGCAATTACCCGCCGATCATCGACGAGGCCATGAAGATTGCCGACTACAAGGGCTTCGAGGCCCGCCGCGTCGAGGCCAAGTCGCGCGGCAAGCTGCGCGGCATCGGCTTCTCGTCCTACATCGAGGCCTGCGGCCTCGCGCCCTCGCAGGTTGTCGGCTCGCTTGGTGCCGGCGTCGGCCAGTGGGAGTCGGCGCAGATCAAGTTCAATCCGACCGGCAATGTCCAGGTTATGACCGGGGCGCACAGTCACGGCCAGGGTCACGAGACAACCTTTGCCCAGCTTATCCACGACAAGCTCGGCGTGCCGATGGATCAGATCGAGATCGTCCATGGCGACACGGCGACGACGCCCTTCGGTATGGGTACCTACGGCAGCCGTTCGCTGGCCGTCGGCGGCTCGGCCATCGTCAAGGCCACCGAGAAGATCATCGCCAAGGGCAAGAAGGTCGCGGCCCATCTGATGGAAGCCTCTGTGGCCGACGTCGAGTTCGAAAACGGCACCTTCAAGGTGGCGGGCACGGACAAGAGCGTGCCGCTGGCTCAGGTCGTGTTCGCGGCCTATGTGCCGCATAACTACCCGCATGCCGACACTGAACCGGGCATGGACGAGAATGCCTTTTACGATCCGGCGAACTTCGTCTATCCGGCCGGCACGCAGATCTGCGAACTCGAGATCGATCCGGAGACGGGCACGACGGAGATCGTGGCCTTCACCGCGATCGACGACTTCGGCAACATCATCAATCCGATGATCGTCGAAGGCCAGGTTCATGGCGGCATCGTACAGGGTGTCGGCCAGGCCTTGATGGAAGGCGCCGTCTACGACAAGGGCACGGGCCAGCTCATCAGCGGTTCGTACATGGACTACACCATGCCGCGCGCGGACAATTTTCCGTCGTTCAAGCTGGGCTACAAGACGACGCCTTGCCCGCACAATCCGCTGGGCGTGAAGGGTTGCGGCGAGGCAGGCGCGATCGCGTCGCCGGCCGCCGTGATGAACGCGATCCACAACGCGCTGGCGCCGATCGGCGTCAAGCACGTGGAAATGCCCGCCACGCCTCTCAACGTGTGGCAATCGATCCAGGGCGCCCAACGCCAAGCGGCTGAATAGGGCGGCCGAGTAACCGGAGGAAATTGAGATGTACGATTTCGCTTACCATCGTCCGAAGTCGGTCGCCGATGCGATCGGCCTGCTGAAGAGCAAGCCCGAAGCCCGCGCCATGTCGGGCGGCATGACCCTGATTCCGACGCTGAAGCAGCGCTTGGCGCGGCCGAGCGACGTGGTCGATCTCGGCGGCGTGAAGGAACTGGCCGGCATCAAGGTCGAGGGCAACAACGTCGTGGTGGGCGGCATGACCCGGCACGCCGACGTCGCGACTTCGGCCGACGTCAAGGCGGCGATCCCGGCGCTGGCCTATCTCGCGGGCCACATCGGTGACCCGCAGGTGCGCAACCGCGGTACGATCGGCGGCTCGGTCGCCAACAACGATCCCGCGGCCGACTATCCGGGCGCGGTCGTGGCACTCAATGCCACGGTCAGCACCAACACCCGCAAGATCGCGGCCGACGACTTCTTCAAGGGCCTGTTCGAGACGGCACTCGGCGAAGGCGAACTGATCACCGGGATCAGCTTCCCAAAAGCAGAGAAGGCGGCCTACGTGAAGTTCCCGAACCCGGCCTCGCGCTACGCCATGGTCGGCGTGTTCGTGGCCAAGACGGCAGCGGGCGTGCGGGTCGCGGTGACCGGTGCCGGCGCCACCGTCTTCCGCGTCAAGGCGATGGAAGAGGCGCTCGCCAAGAACTTCTCCTCGGCGGCGATCAAGGACATCAAGATCCCGGCCGACGGCCTCAATAGCGACATCCACGGCAGCGCCGAATACCGCGCCCATCTCGTGGGCGTCATGGCACGCCGCGCGGTCGACGCCGCCAACAAGTAGCCGCCCGCGGCTCTACGGACTAACGTTGGGGCGTCCTCTTGGGACGCCCTTTCGTTTTGGGGGAGAGGCATGAAGGCGCTGGTCACGGGATTCGAGCCGTTCGGCGGCGACGACGTGAATCCGTCGTCGCTCGCGGTCGGAAAGCTCAGGAAACGGATCGGCGGCATCGCCGTCCATACCGCCCAACTGCCGACGTCCTACGCAAACTCGGCCAAGGTGCTTCAGGCGGCGATCGAGAAAGTCAAACCCGACATCGTGCTGTGCGTCGGCCAGGCGGGTGGGCGCACCGAACTCTGCCTCGAGCGCGTCGCCATCAATATCCAGGACGCCCGCATCCGCGACAACGACGGCAAGCAGCCGATCGACAAGCCGGTGGTGAAGGACGGCCCGGCGGCGCACTTCACGACACTGCCGATCAAGGCCTGCGTGGCCGAGATGCGCAAGGTGGGCCTGCCGGCGGCGGTGTCGAACACCGCCGGTACCTTCGTCTGCAACCACATCTTCTATGCCCTGATGGACCTCGCCGCGGGCCACCCGATCCCGATGCGTGGCGGCTTCCTGCATATCCCCTACGTGCCGGAACAGGCTGCCCGCCTGGGCGGTGCGCCGTCGATGGCGCTCGACGACATCGTGCGCGGCATCGAGATCATTCTCGAGGTCAGCGCCAGCCGTACCGGCGACATCCATACCGCCGAGGGCCGGATTTCCTAGAGCGAGATGGCATTGGGTGAAGCGGTGAGCTTGCAGTGCCAGCATCAGCTCACGCAAATGTGAACTGCAGGTTCAGCAGGAAAATGCTATAAATTTCGATAGGTTGGCGCTTGGACTGCGCCGGCCTTTTCCATTTTCGGCACGACCTCCCGCGGCACGCCCGCGGGTCGCCTTATGGCTTGGTGCAGCCGCCGCGGGTCCTCACCCGTGGACAGTCCCAAGAACAACCCCGTCTCAACCACACGCCGAATAACGACGTAGGAACAGACACTTAACGCTGCCCGGGAAACGGGCGCGCCGGGGTGCGTGCAAAAGAAGACTCCGGGAGTCGTCTAAGAGCCAATGGAATCAGGCTTATCCCGGAATCCCGGACAGGGTC
>JAUXST010000596.1 GCA_030679805.1 Reyranella sp.
CATGTCCTCGACCTTGCCGGCCAGCATCGCCTTGCGCGTCGCCTTGTCGGGCGCGGTCTTGAGCAGCGACTGGAAGGTCAGCATCTCGCCGAACACCGAGGCGGTCTCGGCCAGCGTGAGTGGCGTGTCGGCCATCAGCGCGCCCTGCTTGGCGGCCAGCACCTGGTGCACGCCGTGGCCCAGCTCATGCGCCAAAGTCATGACGTCCCGCACCTTGCCCTGGTAGTTCAGCAGCAGATAGGGATGCGCCGACGGCACGGTGGGATGGGCGAAGGCGCCCGGCGACTTGCCGGGCCGCGCGGGCGCGTCGATCCAGCCGCTGCTGAAAAACTTCCGGCCGACAGCCGCCAGTTCCGGAGAGAAAGCGCCGTAGGCGTCGAGCACGATCTTCTCCGCCTCGGCCCACGGGATCACGCGGTCGTCGTGCTCGGGCAGCGGCGCGTTGCGGTCCCAGTAGGGCATCGTCTCGACGCCGAGCCACTTGGCCTTGAGCTTGTAGTAGCGGTGAGCGAGCCGCGGATAAGCCGCCTTCACCGACGCCTGCAGCGCATCGACCACCTCGTCCTCGACGCAGTTGCCGAGATTCATCGCCGACTGCGGTCGTTTGTACTTGCGCCAGCGGTCCTCGATCTCCTTGTCCTTGGCCAGCGTATTGGTGACCAGCGAGAAGACCGCGATATTGTCGCCCTGGACCTTGCCAAAGGCCTTGGCCGCGTCCTTGCGCACGCTGGCGTCCTTGTTCGACAATTTGTCGAGGATCTGGGCCTCGCTCAGCACCTCGTTGCGGAAGGGATAGCGCAGCCGGGCGATGGTCTCGTCGAACAGGCGCGACCAGGCGGCGCGGCCGACGACGTACTTTTCGTGCAGCGCCTTCTCGAGTTCATCGGACAGCGTGTGCGGCCGGAAGGCGCGCAGGTCGCGCAGCCACGGGCCGTACTTGGCGAACTCCGGCGCTTTCATCTTGTCGGCGATGTCGGCATCCTCGAGACGCTTCACTTCGAGCCCGAAGAAGATGAGCTTCGAGCTGATGTCGGTCAGCTTCTCCGAGATGTTCTGCGAGAAGCGACCGCGCTCGGGATCGGCCATGTCCTGCGCATAATAAAGAGAGGCGTAGGAGC